>NZ_VRVD01000015.1:0-33537 GCF_008040015.1 Methylobacterium sp. WL18
GCGCCGCCCTGGCCGCGGGACCGGCGGGTGGTCGCCACCGTCGCCCTGGTGATCGCCGGCCTCGGCGTGCTGTTTCCCCTGACCGGCCTCGCGATCCTCGGCATGCTCACGATCGATTGCGCCGTCCAACTGGCTCATAAGCGCCGGACCGCCTGACCCAGACCGGCGGGCTCGACGCCCGTGGCGACCAACCTCACGCATTCCGGCACGCGTACCCGGTTCCTCGGGATCGGGCTGATCCTGCTCGCCCTCTGGGTGCAGTCGCTTGCCCCAATCGCCGCTCTGCGGATGGCGTCTGCCGCACCCGGGATGCTGCCCGGGGCGATCCTGTGCGGTCACCCGGCGGGAGACGACGCGATCAGCGCCTCCGTGGAGCAACCGGTCGCGCCTCCGGCCTGTGAGGTCTGTCGGCTGTGCTGCGCCGGGATCGTCCCCCCGCCCCTACCGCATAGCCCCGACGTCACCCAGCCGCTGCGCTGGATCGCGGTGGCATGGCCGACCCCGCCCCCGTCGCGGCCGAACGCGTCACCGCGCGTCACCGGCCAAGCCCGGGCGCCGCCCCTCATCGCCTGATCACGTGCGCTCCCGTGCGGCGACGGCGCCGTCCGGTCCCAAGACCGATCAGACGAGATTTCAGGATGTTGATCCACCAGAATGCCGCGCGGTTCGGCGCGTTGGCCCTGCTGCTCGCCGGCGGCACCCTCCCGGCCTCGGCGCAGCAATCCGTCACGCTGGATGAGCTTTCCGTGGAGGGCGAGGCCAATCCAGGCACCGGACGAACCGCCATCGCGCCACCCTTCGGCATCGCCGCTCCTCCTGGCTCGGCCCCGTCGGTGATCGAGCACCCGGTCGGCCAGGTGGTCACCGGGATCGGCCGCGGCAACACCATCGCCGACCGCCCGGCGACCAGCATCGGTTCGGTGCTCGCCAACAGCCCGGGCGTCACCGTCCGCCAGGGCAACGGCGGGCGCGACGTGATCATCTCGATCCGGGGAAACAATGCCCGGTCCACCGGGGTGATCAAGAATACGGTGGTGCTGGAGGACGGCTTCATCCTCACCCAGCCCGATGGCGCGTCCCGCTTCGACCTGACCGAACCGCGGGCCTACAGCCGCATCGACGTGTTCCGCGGGCCGCAATCGCCCCTGTTCGGCAACTACGCCACGGGCGGCGCCATCGCGTTCCGCACCCGCACCGGCCGCGAGATCGACGGCTACGAGATCGGCACCGACGCCGGCAGCTTCGGCTACCTCAACACCTACTTCACCGTCGGCAAGGCCAGCGGGCCATTCGAAATCAGCCTGTTCGCCAGCGACGTCCGCAGCAACGGGTATCAGGATCATTCGAGCTTCAACACGCAGACCATCAATCTGCTCGCCAGCTACACGCCGACGCCGGACAACCGCTTCACCCTGAAGGTGATCAACAACACCCTCGATACGAATCTGGCGGCGCGCTCCTCCCTGGCGCAGTACCGGATCAATCCGTACCAGCGCGGCTGCGCGGCAGCTGCGACCGCTGCCCCGGGGTGCACGACTTTCAGCTTGTTCCGCAACGGAGCGTTCGGGGCGACCGTACCGGTCACCGCCGACGAGGGCGCGTTCGGCCGGAAGGACCGGCGCACCGTCGCAGCGGCGCGCTGGGAGCACGACATCGACGCGTTCACCACCTGGCGCACGCAGCTCGGCTTCGACGAACGCAACTTCAACCAACCATTCTACACGACCTCGGGCCGCGGCTCGTTCCCGGCCTGGAACTTTCTGACCGACCTGACGCGGCGCGGCGACCTGTTCGGCCTGCCGGCGGTAGGCTACGTCGCGCTCGCCTACAACACGATCGACAACCACAGCACGACCTACAACCGGGCGCCCTATGGTGGCCCCAGACTCGGGGCGCTGATCGGCGTCCAGGACGCGGTGCAATCAAACCTCGGCGGCCGGGCCCGGCTGGAACTCAGCCTGTCGGACCGCTGGACCGGCGTGCTGGGGATCAGCGCCGAGGGCACCGCCATCACTGGCCGCAACCTCGCCTACAGCTACACGGCCGGGGGGGCGACCCGGACGGTGGCGGATGCCGGCCGCACCTTCCTGAACGTCGCTCCCGAGATCGCGCTGGTGTATCGGCCGGACCAGGCCTGGGCCTTCCGCGGCCGGGTCGCCACCGGGTACACCACGCCGGCGGCCAGCAACCTGTTCGTCACGTCGGCCGGCCTGCCGGGCAACAACACCCAGCTCCAGACCCAGGAGAATCTCGGCTTCGACCTCGGGGCGGATTGGAGCCCGACCGAGACTCTGCGTCTCAGCGTGACTGGCTTCTACGAGTTCTTCCGCAACGAGCTGGTCTCGCAATCGCCGGGCGCGGGCCTGCTGTCCTACACGTTCAACGCGCCGGCCTCCGAGCATCGGGGCCTCGAGGTCGGGGCCGACTGGGCCTTCGCGCCGGGCTGGCGCGGGGTCCTGGCCTACACGTTCGATGACCAGATCTACACGCGCTATACCGAGCAGTTGAGTGCCGGCAGCCTCACCCGCCGGTTCGACCGGGCGGGCAATCAGATCCCCGGCGTACCGGCCCACCAGCTCCTGGCCCGTGTCGGCTACGACGTGCCGGCGGGGCCGCTTGCCGGACTCGGGGCGTTCATCGAGACGGTGGTGCAGGGCGATTTCTACATCGACAACGCCAACTTGCTGAAGGCGCCGGGCTTCGCGATCGTCAACGCCAACGTGCACTATGCGACGGAGCTGACTGGCGGCTACGCGAAGCGGCTGAACCTCTACCTTGAGGTGCGCAACCTGTTCGACACGACCTACGCCGCATCGGCCCAGAATCTCGCCAACTCGCTCAGCGGTACGACGGGCCTCCAGAACGGCGCCGCCGTGCTGGCGACCACCACGGGATCCGTGTTCGCGGGTGCGCCACGCAACATCGTCGGGGGGATGCGCCTGGCATTCTGATAACCGCGTCCAGGGCTCAGCCTTGGTGGCGTGGGCAACCGTGCCGTAAGTTCTCAACCGGGCGTCGGGGGGAATCAGGGTTTGGGTCGCGATGGCGGAAGCACCGGCGCGGTGATCGGATGAGGCGGCGTAGCGTCCTTGCCGGGTTGTCGTGGGCCGCTGCGGGCTGTCCGCTGGCTGCGCGGGCCGAGGAGCAGGCACGGGTGACGGCGCTCTGGCCGTTCGTGGAGGGCGGCACCGAAGGCCACACCCTCTCGGCCGTGTTCCGGGCGGCCCTGCGCGATCACGGCCGCGCGGACTTGCGCGTCGAGGACCGCTGGGGCGGCGCGGACGTAGAGCATACCCGCGTGTTGGCGGCCGAGATCGTGCGGTCGGAGCCGCGCGTGATCTTCGCGTTCCTGAACGCGCAGCTCTCCGCCGTGTCGTCCCTGACCCGAACGATTCCGATCATCTTCGTCGGCGCCTCCGATCCGGTCGGGTCCGGATACGTCGCCAGCCTGCAGAGGCCGGGCGGCAACATCACCGGCTTCACCCTTTACGAGGCATCCCTGGCCGGGAAATGGCTGGCGGCCCTCAGGGAAGCGGTGCCGACGATCCGGCATGTCGCGCTCCTGTCCAATGCCCACACGGAAATCCGGCGCGGCAACTTCTATTCCGAGGCGCTCCGGACGACGGCCGCCTCCCTCGGCATCGAGACGGAGGTCGTCATGGTCAGCCATGCCGACGCGATCGACCCGCTCGTCGCGGACCTCGGTCGCCGGGGCGATGCGGGGCTGATCGTGGCCCCCGGGACGTTCAGCGAGGCCAACGGGGACCGCATCGTCGCCCTGACGGCCCAGCATCGCGTTCCGGCGGTGTTCGCGATCCGGCGCTTCGCACATCGCGGCGGCCTAATGTCGTACGGTCCCGACCCGGCGGACGCCGTGCGCCGCGCGGCGGCCTACGTGGATCGCATCCTCCACGGCGAGAAGCCCGCGATCCTGCCGGTACAGGCGCCGACGAAGTTCGACTTCATCGTAAACCTCAAGACGGCACGGACCCTGGGACTGGAGATCTCGTCGGTGCTGCTCGCCCAAGCGGACGAGATCGTCGAATGATGCGGGTGAACCCTATCGAGGCCCCCGCGGGCCTCGAGATCCGGGCCCGACGCTTCCGTCTGCCGCTGGCGGCGAAGTTCGCGGTCGCCTTCGTGGGCCTCGTGACCCTGGTGCTGCTCATCAATGGCGTGGTCGATCTGCTGCTGAATTACGGCGACGCCAAACGGACCGCGATCGAGGTTCAGCGCGAGAAGGCGCACGCGGCCGCCGAGCGGGTCGAATCCTTCATCTCCGAGATCGAGAGCCAGATCGGCTGGACCACCCGGGCCGAGTGGCGCCGCATTTCGCCTGAGCAGCAGCGCTACGACTTCATCCGACTGCTCCGGCAGGCGCCCGCCATCACGGAGGTCGCCTATCTCGATCCGAGCGGTAGGGAGCAGCTGCGGGTCTCGCGCCTGGAACCGGATGTCGTCGGCAGCGGCAAGGATTTCTCGACAGCGCCGCGCTTCACCCGGGCGCTCGCCGAGAAGGTCTGGTTCGGCCCGGTCTATTTCCGGCGGGGATCCGAGCCGTACATGACCGTATCGGTGGCCCATGCCGGACGCGACCCAGGCGTGACCGTGGCCGAGGTCAACCTGAAGCTGATCTGGGACGTGGTCAGCAGCATCCACAACGGCGCGGGCGGCTACGCCTTCGTGGTGACCGCCAGCGGACGGCTGATCGCGCACCCGGATCTGAGCCTCGTCCTGCGGGACACCGACCTCTCGACCCTGCCGGAGGTCGCGACCGCCCTCGAGGCCCGTCGGACCGGCGCCAATCCGGACACGACGGATTACGAGATCACCACCGCGTTCGACGGCGGTTCGGTACTGGCGGCCCACGCAACCATCCCGCGGGTCGACTGGATCGTGTTCGTGCAGCTGCCGTTGGGCGAAGCGATGGCGCCGCTCTATGCTTCGGTGGTCCAGACCCTGGCGCTGATGGGTCTCGGCGTGATGCTTGCGACGGTCGCCGGGACCTTCCTTGCCCACCGCTTGGTCGTGCCGATCCGCCAACTCGAGGACGGCGCGGAACGCTTCGGGTCCGGTGACCTGTCGGAGCGCATCGTTATCCGCACCGGCGACGAGATCGAAACCCTGGCGGACCGGTTCAACCTGATGGCGAGCCGCGTCCAGGAATCCTACGAGACCCTGGAAGCCAAGGTCGAGGAGCGGACCCGCGACCTCAACAGGTCCCTCGACGACCTCCACAAGGCCCAGGACCGGCTGATTCAATCGGAGAAGCTCGCCTCCCTGGGGCAGCTCACCGCGGGGATCGCCCACGAGATCAAGAACCCCCTGAACTTCGTGAACAATTTCGCGTCCCTGTCCTCCGAGCTGGTCGAGGAACTTCAGGAGGCGCTTCAGCCCGTCGCGCTCGATCCGAAGATCCGCGAGGAGGTCGACGAGATCGCCGATCTGCTCAAGGGCAACCTCGGGAAGGTCGTGCAGCACGGGAAGCGCGCCGATTCGATCATCAAGAACATGCTGCTGCACTCCCGCTCCGGATCCGGCGAGCACCGCTTGGTCGAGATCAATGCCCTGGTCGAAGAGAGCCTGAACCTCGCCTATCACGGGGCACGGGCGGCGCAGCCAGACTTCAACATCACCCTGGACCGCAATCTCGATCCGGAGGCCGGCGTCGCGGATGTCTACCCGCAGGAGTTGACGCGCGTCCTCTTGAACCTGATGTCGAACGGGTTCTACGCCACCGAGAAGCGCAAGGCCGTGGAAACCGAACCGGGTTACGAGCCTATCCTGTCGGTGACCACCCGCGATCTGGGAGAGAGCGTCGAGATCCGCGTGCGCGACAACGGCACCGGCATCCCCGACAGCGTCAAGGCCAAGATGTTCGATCCGTTCTTCACCACCAAGCCAGCCGGCGAGGGTACGGGCCTCGGCCTGTCCCTGAGCCACGACATCCTGGTGAAGCAGCATGGCGGGGCGATCGACGTCGCCACGGAGGCCGGCCAGTTCACAGAATTCACGATCACGCTGCCGCGCGACGGAGCGAAGGCCGCGCAGCCGATCGTCGTCCCGGAAAAGAGCGAGCCATGAACGTCATCATCCTCGTCGTGGACGATGAGCCCGACGTCACCGACCTGTTCCGGCAGCAGTTCCGCCGCGAGTTGCGCGCCGGGCGTTTCGCAATGGAATTCGCGCATTCGGCTCCGGAGGCCCTGGCCTGCGTGAACGCCTCGGACGGGGCCAGCCTGATCCTGATGTTCTCCGACATCAACATGCCGGGCATGACCGGGCTGGAACTCCTGCCGCTCGTCCGGGCCGCGCGCCCCGACGTCCCGGTGATCATGATCACCGCCTATGGCGACGCGCAGACGCGGGAGAAGGTCTTGTCCGGCGGCGCGGCGGATCTGATCACCAAGCCGATCGACTTCGACCTGCTGCGCGGCGAGATCGACCGCCGCCTGGCCTCCGTCGCGGGGACGGCATGACCGGCGAGGTGCCTCCGGCCAAGATCCTAGTCGTCGACGACGAGCCGGATCTCGAGGCGCTGATCACCCAGAAGTTCCGCCGCCAGATCCGCGACGGCCAGGTCCGGTTCCTGTTCGCGCATGACGGCAACGAGGCCCTCGGGGTGCTGGCTGAGAACCACGACGTCGACATGGTCGTGTCCGACATCAACATGCCGGGCATGGACGGGCTGACGCTGCTCGCCAAGCTGCAGGAATCCGATGCCAAGCCCTCGACGATCATCGTCTCGGCCTACGGCGACATGGCCAACATCCGCACCGCCATGAACCGCGGGGCGTTCGATTTCCTCACGAAGCCGATCGACTTTTCCGATTTCGAGACGACCATCGCGCGGACGCTCCAGCATGTGGCGACCCTGCGCGAGGGGCGCCGGCGACAGGTGCTGGCCGAGCGGGCGCACGCCGCCCTGGCACGCTACTTCTCGCCCAACCTCGCCGAACGTCTGGCCGGCGACGCGTCGGGCCTGGAACTCGGCGGCGCGCGGCGCGAGGTGGCCTCGCTATTCACAGACATCGCCGGGTTCACCAGTCTGGTCGAGAGCCTGGACCCGACCCAGCTCGCAGAAATTCTGAACGGCTACTTCGCCGAGATGACCGATCTCGTGTTCGCGCACGAGGGCACCGTCGCCAAGATCGTTGGCGACGCGATCCACGTCCTCTTCGGGGCGCCCGGCGACCAGCCGGACCATGCGGCCCGGGCGGTCGCCTGTGCGCTCACCCTCGACACCGCCTCGGAGGCTTTCCGGGCCCGCTGGCGGGACCGCGGGATCGAGATCGGCGCGACCCGGATCGGCGTTCATGCCGGGCCGGCCATCGTGGGCAATTTCGGGGGCGGCCGGTATTTCGACTACACGGCCTACGGCGACACCATCAACACGTCCGCCCGTCTCGAGAACGCCAACAAGGCGTTCGGAACGCGGATCTGCGTCAGCCAGAGCGTGGTGATCCGGACGGAGCAGTTCCGCGGGCGCCCGGTCGGCGATCTCGTCCTGCGCGGCAAGCAAGGGGCGCTGCGCGCGTTCGAGCCGCTGACCGAGACGGAGTACGATGCGGCGATGCTGGACCGTTATCTCGATGCCTTCGCCAAGCTGGAGGCGGGCGAGGCCGGCGCCATGCCGGCCTTCGCGGCCCTGGTCGGGCTGCGCCCCGACGATGCCCTTTCCGCGTTCCATCTCAAACGCCTGCTCAATGGCGCATCGGGAGCGCGCATCGAGGTCCGCTGAGACCGATCACGCCCTCGACCCGGCGGCCGCGATGGCCGACACTCGGGACACGTTTCTCCGTCAGTCGAGCAACCTGCGGGATGGTCCGTCCTTCGAACAGCCGGCGGTGCGACCGCCTGCCGCCAAGCCGTCAGGGAACGGGCGGATGAGGCGACGCGACCTCCTCTTGGGTCTCGGCGGCGCGGTCGCCTGGCCCGCGGCCGGCTGCGGCCAGTCCCCGGCGCGCCGCCGCCTCGGCGTCCTCCTGGTGTACGACGAAGGGCATCCCGATATGCCGATCATCATCGGCACGCTCAAGGACAGCCTGCGGAAGCTCGGTTGGATCTGGGGTCAAAACCTCGACGTGGACCTGCGGTACGGCGACGGCGACAGCTCGAAGATGCGCCGCCAAGCCGACGAGATTCTGGCGGCCAAGCCCGATCTGGTCTTCGCGCAGGGCGTCGTCGGGACGACGGCCCTGCAACAGGCGACCACGACGACACCGGTGGTGTTCATCCAGGCGCAGGATCCGGTCGGCGGAGGTCTCGTCGCCAGCCTGTCGCGGCCCGGCGGAAACCTGACAGGGTTCACGAATTTCGACTATACGTTCGTCGGCAAGTGGCTGCAGCTCCTCAAGGAACTCAGCCCCGGCGTGACGCGGGCGCGCGCCATCATCAATCCGGATTACCGCACGCGGTTTGCCGGCTACGGCGCCGAGCTCGGGCGGATCGGCCCCGAACTCCACATCCAGGCCGAGGTCAGCGGCGTGCACGACGCGGCGGAGATCGAGCAGGCGATCATCACCTTCGCCGAGGAACCTCATGGCGGTCTGATCGTGCTGCCGGACGCGATCACCGGCGTCTACAGCCGGCAGATCATCGACCTGACCGCCCGGCACCGCCTGCCCGCGGTCTACGCCTACGCGGCCCAGGTCCGCATGGGCGGGCTCGCCGCCTACACGACCAGCGTGGCCCGGGACGTCCAGCAAGCCGCCGGCTACATCGACCGGATCCTGCGGGGGGCGTCCGTCGGCGACCTGCCGGTGCAGGCGAGCGAGCGCTTCATGACCCTGATAAACCTGAAGACGGCCGCCGCGCTCAACCTGACAATCACGCCGTCGCTGCTCGCCACGGCTGACGAGGTGATCGATTAGCCCAGACTGTGGGGCTCAGGCAGCGCCTGACGACCCATGAACCGCTCGATACCGCGTCGATCGACACGGGGTCTCCGGACGCATCCGTATCTCGGCGACGGGCGCGCTGAACGCAGCACAATCGTGAACGGCACCCGCCGGTCTCGTGGTGGTCTTCCAGCCGATTGTCCTGGACGGAACCCGCGTGCATGAGAGATTATTCCGGTTAGCCGCATCGTCCTGCGAGGCCGACCGAGAACACGGCGACTGACTATGGAGACAGTGATTGCGTTTCCGGCATCGAACCACATTTCCCTGAAAGCGTTCTCGCTCCGCACCAATAAGGAAGTCCACATGAAGGTAATCTCTGCGACCGTTCTAGGTCTAACGCTCCTCAGCGCCATGGCCCCGGCCTTGGCGCAACCCTACGGCGGCCGCGACTACGGCTACGACCGTGGTGACTATGACCGTCGCGACCGGGACTACGATTCGCGGGATCGCCGCGATTACGGGCGGGACTATGATCGCGCACCGCGCGGCGGACGGGGTGATTACGCGTTCGACGAGATGGAGTATCTGCGCTGTAATCCGGACGTGCGCCGCGCTGTCATCAGCGGCCAGGTGAAGTCCGGCCTGTATCACTACCGAAAAGTCGGAATGGCCGAAGGCCGGCGTCTCAGCTGCTGACCGGCGTTGGGGACGCTGCGCTCCATGAGCCGGCGGATATAAAAACGCGTCCTCTCATCACAGGACGGGCTTTCGGCCTGGGACAACCGCGTCACCGCGGAGTCCGAGGCCGTTTTGATCAGCGCCACCTTCGGGATGTGGAACGGGACGCCCGAATAAGCTCGATCGTTACTTGCTGCTTCCGCCGCCGCCGCCGCCCTGCGGTACGGCTCGCTCGGGCTGATTGGCATTCCCGGCAGACGAGGAGCTGTTGGACCGCGTATCCGCCGGCTGACCGGTCGGCGACGCCGTCACGCCGGCGTTGCCACCGGTGGTGCTGCTTTGCGGCGCCACGACGCCCGGCGTTCCAGGAGACGCGGGCGCCGTGGCGGGGGCCTGTGCAGAGGCTTGCCCGGCGAGGAAGAGGCTGGCGACGGCCGCAGCCGTGAGAACGCGAGTGTGCATTGTTTATCCTGATTGACTGAAGTCTTCAGAAACGCGCTAAGACGCCCAACGGTTCAAAATCAGGTGCGACAAGCAGAACGCGCAGTAAAACCGCCACCGCGCGTTGGACGGTTTCTCCCAAATCCGCAACTGGGGTGAATCTCACAGGTCGGAGCGTCTACGGCCAAGCCGCCTCAGATCAGATTGACGGTGCCGTGTTCCTTGAAGGCTTTCGGACAATCGTTCTCGTCCACCAGTTGCTGGGCCTCCGCCAGCGTCAGGTGGCGGTCGGCAGCCAGCACTGCCAAGGTCATCCACTGTCTCGACGTGTCGCGCTCCTGCTTCCTCGGTCAGCGACGCGGCACGCGAAGGGTTCGAGAGCAAGAAAAACCCCGCGCGGCAGATGCCGGCGGGGCTGAAGGAAAATGACGCTCGGTGCGTTACGCCGGCGACTGATTGCAAGATAGCAATACCAGACGCGGCAGTAAAGCTGCTGTGATGACAAACCGAACTAAATATTGGCCTCAAATTTTTTGCGGGTACCACGGATTGTTAGGAGCATGATGATGCCGAAAAGCTCATCTCCGGCGCCTCATTTCGATCCTTCGATCATGCGTTCCGTCAGGACTGGGCCTTCAGGTAGGCGATCACGTCGTTGATCTTCTTGTCGTCGGTGAATCCCTGGAAGATCATCTTGTTTCCGGGCACCTTCGTCTTCGGATTCTTCAGCCACTCGTGAAGGTTGGCCTCGTCCCAGGTGATGCCGGAATTCTTCAGCGCGGCGGAGTAGTTGTAGCCCTCGTAGGTGCCGGCCTTACGCCCAACCACGCCCTTGAGGTCCGGGCCGACGCCGTTCTTCTGGAAGTTGTGGCAAGCCTTACAGGGAGCGAACGCCTTCTCGCCGGCAGCCGCATCACCGGCCTCCTGGGCCTGGGCCGAAAGCGGGATCAGGGCGGCGAGAACAGCGCCGAGAACGAAAGAACGCATGGATTTCCTCTTCGGCCAGGCGGGACGGATGACGATGCGAAGCCTGACGCAGTGAGGTGTAGACGTCCGCTCAAGCCGCTTAATCCGCCGCCCGGCTGGAACGCCGATTAAAATTATTCAAAGTCGAGATGCAGAAAACTCAATGCGGCAAGCGGGCGGGATCAGCACGATCGACCAGCCCGAACCGCTCCGGCAGCTTGCCGTCAAAGACCGCAACACCGAGCGACAACCCGCGATCCGGCATCGAGAAGCTCGGGTAGTGGTACAACTTGCCCATGAAACGCAGCGCTGACCGCCGCCCGCGCTTGGCCTTGCCCAAAGATGTGAAAAATGCGCCGGTGGCGCTCCCAAGGGGAATCGAACCCCTGTTTTCGCCGTGAGAGGGCGACGTCCTAGACCGCTAGACGATGGGAGCTTTCCGGCGGCGCGCAGGTGCTATAGCCACGCCCCGCCGGGGGAGCAAGGGCCTTCTCTCGAGATTCCGCACGGATCGGTGCGGCGGGGCGTAGATTGGGGTCGTGGTGGACGCAAACGACGAAGAGCGGGTCGGGACCGTGGCGGATGGGGGAGTCCGGCTCGATCGGGCGCTGGTGGCGCTATTTCCGGATCTCTCGCGGGCGCGGCTCCAGGGTCTTGTGCGCGCGGGCTGCGTGCGCCGGGACGGCGCAGAGGTACGCGACCCGTCCGCAAAGGTCGCCGCGGGAGCACAGATCAGCCTTGATGTGCCGCCGGCTGCGGATGCCCAACCCGCGGCCGAGGCCGTGAACCTGGTGATCGCCTACGAGGACGACGACCTCGTCGTGATCGACAAGCCGGCCGGGCTGGTGGTGCATCCGGCGCCGGGTCACGAGAGCGGAACCCTGGTCAACGCGTTGCTCGGCCATTGCGGCGCGAGCCTGTCGGGGATCGGCGGCGTGCGCCGGCCCGGCATCGTCCATCGCCTCGACAAGGACACGAGCGGCCTGATCGTGGTCGCCAAGAACGATGCGGCCCATCAGGGTCTGACCGCGCAGTTCGCGGATCATGGCCGGACGGGTCCGCTGGAGCGCGCCTACGCAGCCCTGGTCTGGGGGGTGCCGCATCCGCGGGCGGGAACGATCCAGGCGAGCCTGGCCAGGTCGCGTCACAACCGGGAAAAGATCGCCGTGGTCTCGGAGGAGGCCGGGCGGCACGCCGTCACGCATTACACGGTCGCCGAGACTTACCCGGAAGTCGCCCTCGTGCGCTGCCGCCTCGAGACGGGCCGAACGCACCAGATCCGCGTCCACCTCGCCTATCGCGGCCACCCGCTCCTGGGCGACCCAGTCTATGGCGGTGCGTTCCGCACCAAGGCGGCGCGGCTGCCTCCGGAGGCGCGCGACGCGCTCTTAGCCCTCGGGCGCCAGGCGCTGCATGCGGAACTGCTGGGCTTCAGGCACCCGCGCACCGGCGAAACACTCCGGTTCGAGAGTTCGATCCCGCCCGATATCGCCACGCTGATGAACGCCCTCGCGAAAGCTTGAGCGTTCAGGATCGGGGAGGAAACCGTAACCCCGTCGCGTGCGAAAGGTCACGGCGAGCCGCGTCAGATCGTGACATGGTACGACCAATCGGCCGGTCGCGCGTTGATGGCAATATGGGGGTGCCCAACCGCTACCGGTCCGTCCGACTTACCCGTATGACATGGGGGGTTGGGAGGGTCGGCTCAAGAGCGGCCCGAGTGGACGGCACTGTTGCCCGTCGCGTCCGCCCGTCAGGGGGACAAGAGTCCAGGAGAATGCCATGGCCGGTACGCTGCCCGTGCTCGCCAATGAAGGTGGCCTTTCGCGCTACCTCGACGAGATCCGCAAGTTCCCGATGCTGGAGCCGACGGAAGAGTTCACGCTGGCCAAGAGCTGGCGGGATGCCGGGGACCGTGAAGCCGCGCATCGGCTCGTGACCTCGCACCTGCGTCTCGTGGCCAAGATCGCCATGGGCTATCGCGGCTACGGCCTGCCGATCGGCGAGGTCGTGTCCGAGGGCAATGTCGGCCTGATGCAGGCGGTCAAGCGCTTCGATCCCGACAAGGGTTTCCGGTTGGCGACCTATGCCATGTGGTGGATCAAGGCGGCGATCCAGGAATACATCCTGCGCTCGTGGTCGCTCGTGAAGATGGGTACCACCGCCAACCAGAAGAAGCTTTTCTTCAACCTGCGCAAGGCGAAGGGCAAGATCTCGGCATTGGACGAGGGTGATCTGCGGCCGGATCAGGTCAAGCAGATCGCAACCCGCCTGGGCGTGCCCGAACAGGACGTGATTGACATGAACCGGCGCCTGTCCGGTGACACGTCGCTCAACGCCCCCCTGCGCGAGGAAGGCGAAGGCGAGTGGCAGGACTGGCTGGTCGATAACGCCCCGAGCCAGGAGACGGTGCTGGCTCGTGAGCAGGAGGGGCAGAACCGCCTCTCGGCTCTGCGCGACGCCCTCGGCGTGCTGAACCCGCGGGAACGGCGAATCTTTGAGGCCCGGCGCCTCGCGGATGATCCGATCACACTGGAAGACCTATCGGGCGAGTTCGGCGTCTCGCGGGAGCGTGTTCGACAGATCGAGGTTCGAGCCTTCGAGAAGGTGCAGGAGGCGGTGAAGCGCAACATCGCGAACCGCGAATTGCCGCGTACCGGCATCGAGGCTCACTGAACCGACAATCCGGCGCGCGGGCATGCGCGCCGGATTGTCCCGGCCACGATTACTGCCATGCGTCGAACGCGTTTTGCATCACCTGGGCGCCGGCACTGCCCTTCTCAAAGGTGAGCACCGCGCGCTTGCCCGATGTGTAGCGGACCGCCAGATCGAACCAGTTGCGGTGGAGCAGCAGATCGGTGTTGCGATCGACGTCGTTCTGAAGTGACGACAGACCGATCAGGAACAGGTTGTCTCGGACCCGCACCGGCAAGCCGGAGACGGGCGAGCCGCGGCCGTTTTCGTCGTCCTTGGCCTGAAGCAGGCCGACATCCTGCACCGTCCGCCCCGTCCCACTCTGCTGGCTGAAGGCGAGGCTCACCGTATGTGAGGCCGGCAGCGTCGCGTCGAGATTGCGCTGGATCGTCATCACCAGCGTCAGCCCGGCATCCGGGATCGTCACAGTCGCGACCACGGCGTTCTGGAGCGGTTGTCCCTGCTCGCCATTCACCGTGTCGAGCCTCCAGGTCACCCGGCCGGTCGTCCGCGTCGGCTGCGCGTTGTCGGTGCCCGTCCCTTCCTCGATCAGTTCCGCGCGCTGGGCGATGGCTAGGTTCGGCTGAGCCGGTGACGGCGCGACCCGAGCCGGCGTGCCGTTCTCGGCACGTGGAGGTGTCCGCGTTGCGGGAGCGGCCTCGCCGCCGACCCGGTCGCCGAACTTGGTTTCGCTGTCCGTCTGTTGTGAATCGGCGGTTTCGGTCGCGCCGGACGGCAGGTTCTGCGGCCGGTCGCGAAGCAGGAAGGCCGCCACCGCGATCAATCCGATCACGATCGCCAGAACGCTCCCCACGAAGGCGTTGCGCAGGATGCGCGAGCGCCCCGACCGCGGCGGCACGACCTCGATCCGTGGACGCTGGCGGCCATTGCCGCCCTCGCCCACTGCCGCGGCGAGATCCGCATCATCCTCGGTGTCGGGGGCCGAGTCGGCCTCGGGTCGCAGTTCCTCTGCGGTCGCGGCGGCCGGCGACGGCCCTGGTCTGCGCGACGAGATCGCGATCGGCGCGTCGCGTGGCTCCGGCTCCTCCAGGGCGGCGGGTGCGAAGGGCGGCGGCGCTGCGGGTAGGACCGGCTCCGGCGCCTGAACCGGGATGGACTCAGGGGACGGGGATGGCGGCGACGGAACGGGCGGCGCCGGCTCCGGGATGTCCGCGGGCGGGTCCGGTCGCGGACTCGGCTCCGGCTGGGGGATCACGGCGTCGTTGGCGGGCGCCGGAAGGCCCCCGTGATCGACTTCGAGCCGCTCGATCGCGGTATCGAGCGCCCGGCGTTCGAGATCAATATCCGCTTCTGAGAGCGGGGGGTCCAGCGAACGGAGCTGGCTGATCAGGGCGTTGCGGGCGCGGTCGTAGACCGCCTTGCGCAGGGCGGGTGATCGGTCGGGCAGCGCGTCGAGCGCGCGTGCCAGAAGCGGGTAATAATCGGCCATGTTGCCCAGGTCCGCGCCTTCGGCCGTCGCCCGGCAGGACCGGTCGATGGCCGAGGACCGACGTTCGTTCCCGAACCGACGATCGGGATCGGCCGCCGGCCGGTTATGTCTGCCCGCCGCGCGGATCGGCACCCGCGAGTCGGTTCCTCCGATATCGTACCGGGCGGTCGATCCCTAAGACCGACGCCCGCCATAGGCTGGTTCTAGATCAAGCGGACGCGGGCTGGATACATGCCGAACAGCAGAAAATGTGCGTCATCAACGGGATAGGGCTTTAGGCCTCAATCCTCGAAGGGATTCTGCATCAGAATGGTGTCGTCGCGCTCGGGCGAGGTCGACAGCAGCGCCACCGGAGCCCCGATCAGTTCCTCGATCCGGCGAACATACTTGATCGCCTGCGCCGGCAGGTCGGCCCAGGACCTCGCGCCCGCGGTCGTCTCAGACCAACCCGGAATGGTCTCGTAGACCGGCTCGACCCGGGCCTGCGCGGCCTGGCTCGCCGGCAGGTGGTCGATCGTCTGCCCGTCGAGCTTGTAGCTGGTGCACACCCGGATCTCGTCGAATCCGTCCAGGATATCGAGCTTGGTGAGCGCGATGCCGTGGATGCCGGAGGTCCGCACGGTCTGGCGCACCAGAACCGCGTCGAACCAGCCGCAGCGGCGCTTGCGGCCGGTGTTGACGCCGAACTCCCGTCCGCGCGCGCCGATGGTCTCGCCGATCTCGTCGTGCAGCTCCGTGGGGAAAGGCCCCTCGCCGACCCGCGTCGTGTAGGCCTTGGCGATGCCCAACACGTAGCCGATGGCCCCCGGGCCGAGGCCGGAGCCCGTCGCCGCCTGGGCGGCCACGATGTTCGAGGAGGTGACGAACGGATAGGTGCCGTGGTCGACGTCGAGCAGCGCGCCCTGGGCGCCCTCGAACAGGATGCGCTTGCCAGCCCGGCGCTGATCGTCGAGCAACCGCCAGACCGTATCAGCGAACGGCAGGATCTTTGGGGCGATCGCCGTCAGTTCGGCGAGAAGCGCCTCGGCGTTCACCTCGTCGATGCCCAGCCCGCGCCGGAGCGCGTTGTGATGGGTCAGCACCCGCTCGATCTTGGCCGGGAGCGCGTCGATATCGGCGAGATCGACCACCCGGATGGCGCGGCGCCCGACCTTGTCCTCGTAAGCCGGCCCGATGCCGCGCTTCGTGGTTCCGATCTTCAGGCCGGCATTGGCGGTCTCACGGAAATGATCGAGTTCGCGGTGGAGCGGCAGGATCAGCGTGGCGTTATCGGCGATCCGCAGAGAGGCGGGCGACACCTCGACGCCCTGCGCCTTGATCCGCTCGATCTCGTCCACGAGGTGCCAGGGATCTACCACGACCCCATTGCCGATCACCGAGAGCTTGCCGCCGCGCACGACCCCGGATGGCAGGAGCGCCAGCTTGTACGTCACCCCGTCGATGACGAGCGTGTGGCCGGCATTGTGGCCGCCCTGGAACCGGACGACGATGTCGGCTTGCTCGGAGAGCCAGTCGACGATCTTGCCCTTGCCCTCGTCGCCCCACTGGGCGCCTACAACGACGACGTTGGCCATGCCTGCCTGCTTACCCGCGACGGAAACCGGGACGGAGCAGCCCACGGGTGCGGGCTGCGTACGTCGTGAGCCGTTTCCGCGATCCGCGCGGCGAAATCAAGCAAGGCTGCCACATGGCAGCCCGCACGCTCCGCGGAACGCGCTTATTTCGCCTCGGTGCCGGAGTTCCGGCCGGGGAGTTCCTGCGGCTTGATCACCGGCATCGAACCGGTCTCGTCCGGCTTCACAACGGTGCCGGTGGTGCCGGTCTCCGGCGGCTTGATCACGCCGTCGTTCTTCTGGAGCTTGTCGCTGAGCGACTGATCCTTGGGCGGCGCGTCGGCGCTGGGGCGGACGCGATCCGGCGGCGTCTGGGTCGACGGCGACAGAGCCGGATCGGTGTCCCGGCCTTTCAGCGGCGCATCCGGGTTCTGAGCATAGGCGGGAACAGCAAACAGAGCCGCCGCGAAAGCGGCGAGCAGGATCTTCCTCGACAAGGTTGGTCTCCCCTCTTGGAACACGCGTTCCGAGAGCAACAGACTTGTCTCGGATCCGTTCCTGTTTGCTGCGTGGCGCGACCAGCTCAACCCTGACAAGCAGCCTCGACGTAGAGTTCGCGCAGGCGCCGGGTCAGCGGACCGGGACGGCCCTCGCCGATCGACCGGCCGTCGATCTCCACCACCGGCATCACGAAGGCTGAGGCGCTGGTGTAGAACGCCTCCTGGGCTTCGTAGGCCTCGGCGACCGAGAACAACCGTTCCTCGACCTTCAGGTCGGCCTCGCCGGCGAGCTTCAGCACGGAGGCCCGGGTGATGCCTGGCAGCAGCGCCGTCGAGAGCGGCCGCGTGACGAGGACGCGCTCGCGGCTCACGATGAACGCTGTGGACGACGAGCCCTCGGTCACCGCCCCGTCCTCGACCATCCAGGCCTCGGCGACCCCGGCCTCGGCGGCCTGCTGCTTGGCGAGAACCTGCGCCAGCAAGGCCACCGACTTGATGTCCCGCCGCTTCCAGCGCAGGTCCTCGACGGTGATAACCCGGGCGCCGGTCTCGGCGAGCGGGTTGGCCAGCACGGTCTTGGCCTGCGTGAACATCATCACGGTGGGCTCGGTCCCGGCCTTCGGGAAGGCGAAGTCGCGCTCGGCAACGCCGCGGGTGACCTGCATGTAGACGAGTCCCTCGCGGACGCCGTTGCGCGCAACGAGTTCGGTCTGCAGCTTTTCCCATCCGGCCGCGTCGTGCGGGTTGCGGATGCCGATCTCGCCCAGCGAGCGATCGAGGCGCGCCAGGTGCGCGGCGTTGTCGACGAGCTTGCCGTCGATGATCGCGGAAACCTCGTAGATTCCGTCCGCGAACAGAAAGCCGCGGTCCATGATCGGTACGCGCGCCTCCTCGAAGGGGAGAAATGCGCCGTTGAGGTAGACGATGCGGGGAGCGGTCACGGATTGCCTTCCTATGTTCGTCACGGGCCCAAGCAGGATTCGTGCAGCGGTTTCAGGCTGCGCCGAACACGCGCGCAAAGATCGTGTCGACATGCTTGAAGTGATAGCCGAGGTCGAAGCATTCCTCGATCTGCTCGGGGGTGAGCGCCGCGGTCACCTCAGCATCCGCCTTCAGCAGAGCCAGGAAGTCACCCTCCCCGCGCCAGACGGGCATCGCGTTGCGCTGGACCAACCGGTAGGAATCCTCGCGGGACACGCCGGCCTGGGTGAGTGCCAAGAGCACCCGCTGCGAATGGACGAGGCCGCCGAGGCGGTCGAGGTTCTTCTGCATGTTGGCCGGGTAGATCAGCAGCTTCTCGATCACCCCGGTCATGCGGGCCAGCGCGAAGTCGAGGGTCACGGTGGCATCCGGGCCGATCATCCGCTCCACGGAGGAATGCGAGATGTCGCGCTCATGCCAGAGCGCGACGTTCTCCATGGCCGGGACGACGTAGCCCCGAACCATCCGGGCGAGGCCGGTGATGTTCTCGGTGAGCACCGGGTTACGCTTGTGCGGCATGGCCGAGGATCCCTTCTGACCCTCGGAGAAGAACTCCTCTGCTTCGAGCACCTCGGTGCGCTGCAGGTGGCGGATCTCGATGGCCAAGCGCTCGAGCGACGAGGCGACGACGCCCAGCGTCGCGAAGAACATCGCGTGGCGGTCACGCGGGATGACCTGAGTCGAGACCGGCTCGGCGGTCAGGCCCATCTTCTCGGCGACGTACTGCTCCACCCGCGGATCGATGTTGGCGAACGTGCCGACCGCCCCCGAGATCGCGCAGGTCGCGACCTCCTCGCGGGCCGCGACCAGGCGACGGCGGCTGCGCTCGAACTCGGCATAGGCCTGCGCAAGTTTGAGCCCGAAGGTCACCGGCTCGGCATGGATACCGTGCGAGCGTCCGATGGTCGGCGTGAGCTTATGCTCCAACGCCCGCGCCTTGAGAGCGGCCAGCAGCGCGTCGACATCGGCGATCAGGATGTCGGCGGCGCGCACGAGTTGAACGTTGAGGCAGGTGTCGAGGACATCCGAAGAGGTCATGCCCTGGTGGACGAAGCGCGCCTCCGGGCCGACGATCTCGGCGAGGTGTGTGAGGAACGCGATGACGTCGTGTTTCGTCACCGCCTCGATCTCGTCGATACGGGCGACGTCGAACGCCGCGTCCTTGCCCTTGGCCCAGATCGTCTCGGCGGCCGCCTTCGGCACGACGCCGATCTCGGCCAGCGCCGTGGTGGCATGGGCCTCGATCTCGAACCAGATCTTGAAGCGGCTCTCGGGCGACCAGATCGCCGTCATCGTCGGGCGGCTGTAACGGGGGATCATGGGAGCCTCGGCACGGTCCGGAATTCGTGCGTGGCCGGTAGCATGTGCCGGCCCGGCCGCTCAATGCGGTTCACGCAGGCCGGCGCCACGCCGGAGCATGACGTCTGATGTCGATCCCGGTCAGGGCACGCGGACCCAGCCCTGCCCCATCAGCCGTTCCTGCGGGCGGAACCGGGACTTGTAATCCATCTTGCGCGAGCCCTCGACCCAGTAGCCCAGATAGAGGTAGGGCAGTCCAAGGCGACGGGCGCGCCGGATGTGGTCGAGGATCATGTAGGTGCCCGGCGACCGCCCGGCCTCCTCCGGATCGTAGAACGAGTAGACCATCGACAGACCGTCCGCGAGGACGTCTGTGAGGCAGTAGGCGAGCGGCGGCCCGAACCCGCGCCCGGTGATCGCCGTGTCCGGACCGCGCCGTCTGTACGACACCAGATGCGTGTCGACGTGGCTGTCCTCGATCATCATGGCGTAGTCGAGCACCGTCATGTCGACCATGCCGCCATCGCCATGGCGGGCGTCGAGGTAGCGGCGGAAAAGAGCGTACTGCTCAGAGGCAGGCCGATTCGGTTCCGGCGCGCCGATCCAGTCGTCGTTGCGCGCCAGGATTCGCTTCTGGCTGGCGGTCGGCTGGAAGTCGTCGACCACGACCCGCACCGAGATGCAGCCGCGGCAGGTCTCGCAGGCCGGGCGATACGCGATGGTCTGCGAGCGGCGGAAGCCGCCCTGCGTCAGGATCTCGTTGAGGTCCCGGGCACGGCGCCCGACCAGATGCGTGAACACCTTCCGCTCCTCCTGGCCCGGGAGATACGGACACGGCGAAGGCGCGGTCAGGTAGAATTGCGGAGTGTCGCGCGGATGGCTCGTCACGCTTGGTCTTGGCCCTGCACCGGGTGGTCCTCGCGGCGCCGGCGTACCAATGTACAGGCGACACGGCCGGGCTCAATGCCCCCGGCCGCTCGCCGCATGAGAATTTCGTCGCGCCTCCGGGGTCTCAGCGGGCGTGAACGACGGCCAAGCCGAGTAGCAGGTCGTGGCCCAGGCGCCGATCGGCGCGCATCAGACCGAACGCGACATCGAGGCACCACAGGAGGAAGGTCGAGACCGCGACGTAGAACAGCAGCGCGTGGACGGCCGCGCTGATGAAGTCCACGGGGCCGCCGCGCTCAGGGGCGACCACCCGAAGGCCCATCAGACGCTGCCCGATGGTGCTCTGTTTGGCTCCCCCCACCGTGATGGCGCTGTAGATCACGCCGCTCGCTGGAAGCACCGCGAACAAAGTCCAGCCCAGCCCGAAGGTCACCACGCCCATGACCGTGATCAGCAGCGTTAGCAGGGCGGTAAAGCCGAAGATGAACAGGATATCGAGCAGATACGCGACGGTGCGGGCCCCGAGGCTGGCACGCACGAACGGGATGGGCAGCGAAGCTGTGTAGCCAGGGGCCTCGTAGCGCTGCTCGGCGTCACCGGGTTGGGGATTTTGCATAAGTGTCGCGTCCTGCAAGCGAGGCGGCCTATCGAGACGTGGGTGCGGAAAGCGGCCGCCGCAAGAGCGGATTCGCGCGCTCAACGCTCCGCGGGATCATCGGCCTCCGCGTCCGGCGTGTCGAGGTAGAACCGCTTCAGCAGGTAGAGCGAGGGGCCGGACAAGCTGCTCCCCTCGGTCGCCAGCCCGATGAGCGTCGCGCCGGCATCGAAGCGGCAAGTCAGCCAGTGCTGACGGTTTCCTTCGGCATAATCGACCCGGACGGTATCCGCGGCCGGCCCCGGCGCGGCGCGCAGCAACCGGATGCCAGGCTGTGACGCCACCGCCGGCAGGGCGCGCCGGCAGGTGGCGACCCGTTCCCGGCGGAGCGTATCCTGGCAGGCCGCGAGCCCCCCTAGGAAACCCGCCGTCACCACCGCTCCGAGGAGCCAGCGGCGCCCATGCCTCACCGGGCGTTGCGCAGGCGCTCGGCGACCCGGGGCGCGTGGTAGGTCAGCACCCCGTCGGCGCCGGCGCGCTTGAAGGCGAGGAGAGCCTCCACCATCGCGCGGTCGCCATCGAGCCAGCCGTTGCGGGCCGCTGCCTCGATCATCGCGTACTCGCCGGACACCTGATACGCGAAGGTCGGCACCTGGAACTCGTCCCGTACCCGCCGGATGATATCGAGATAGGGCAGCCCCGGCTTGACCATCACCGAGTCGGCTCCCTCTGCCAGATCGAGTCGGACCTCGTGCAGAGCCTCCGCGGAGTTGCCTGGATCCATCTGGTAGGTGCGCTTGTCGCCCACCAGCGCCGCCTGGGTGCCGATCGCATCGCGGAACGGCCCGTAGAACGCGCTGGCATACTTGGCCGCGTAGGCCATGATCTGCACGTCGAGGAAGCCGGCCTTGTCGAGCCCGGCCCGGATCGCGCCGACGCGGCCGTCCATCATGTCAGAGGGGGCGATGATGTCGGTGCCGGCCTCGGCCTGGATGAGGCTCTGCTCCACCAGGATCGCCACCGTTTCGTCGTTCAGGATCGCGCCGTCCTTCATCAGCCCATCGTGCCCGTGGCTGGTATAGGGATCGAGCGCCACGTCGGTCATCACGCCGATTTCGGGCACCGCCCGCTTCACGGCCCGCACCGCGCGGCAGACAAGATTGTTGGCGTTGAGCGCCTCGGAGCCGGTCGGATCGCGCAGCGCGACCTCGGTGTAGGGGAAGAACGACACCGCCGGGATACCCAGCCGCGCCGCACGCTCCGCGTCGCGCACGATCTCGTCCACGGAGAGCCGCTCGACTCCCGGCATCGAGGCGATCGGCTCGCGCCGGCCCTCGCCCTCGATCACGAACATCGGCCAGATCAGGTCGTCGACCGTGAGCGTATGCTCACGCACCAACCGCCGCGACCACTCCGCCTTTCGGTTGCGGCGCGGGCGCTGCGTGATCTTCAGCACGTCCGGACGCGCGCTCTCGCGAGCGGCCTCCAGGGCGATCGGGCGCGGCTCTGGCAAGGTGTCTGACATGCGGCTTCGGTATCGTGCGCGCGGTGAAGCGTCGGTCGCGCGGCGCATCGGCGCTGGGGCTTCTGGACTAGCACACCGTCCGGGCACGGTGAAATCAGACCGTTGACGCAGGGCGCCGGAACGGATTCAACCCAGCATATCCCCCATCAATCCCGGCCTCCCGACGATGCATCGGCTTTTCTCACCCACGGGCGCGCCGTAATGCCCGGCTCCTTCCCGATCCGACGCAAGGGTGTTCGGCCGGGCGACACGCCCACCGACCGGATCGAGCGCGCGCCGGGGCCGGCCCCCGGAACATGGGACACGGTCCTCGTCTGGTTCATGCGGATCACGGCGCTGTTCTGGCTGGTCAAGAGCATCGCGTCCTGGGCGACGATCCTCGACGTCATGCCAGATTCGCGCCCCTTCGAAATCGAGCCGTTCGGCCGCCAGGCCGCGATCGTCTACTTCGCGGTGGTGGACGCGTCGGCGGCCATCGGCCTGTGGCTGACGAGCGCCTGGGGCGGCGTGATCTGGTTGCTGGCCGTGACATCCGCGATGACGCTCGCGGTGTTGACCCCGCAACTCGTCCCGATGCCGGTGCCGTTGCTCGTATTCGGCCTGACCGTCGTGCTGATGTACTTCATGCTGTCCTGGCTGGCCGCGCAGGAAGCACGGTGAACGAACCGTTCTGATCTTCGCTTCAGTTTGTCTTTACCGCGAAGAGTAAATCGGGAATTCATCCTGTCGCTTAAATCGCCTTTCATTCCCGGTACGTAGCTTAGCCATCATCAGCGGCACCGCATCGAACGGGCACCGCGGCAACAGACGGTGAGGCAGACGATGAAGACCCAGAGCGCCCGTGTCGCGAAGAGCGAGGCCCCCGAGGAGACCCCGTCCGCCAAGGGCTCCTACCTGGAGGCGCTTCACCTAGTCGAGCGGCTGCACCGCCGGCTGCTGGATGTGATCAAGGACGAGTTCGAGCGCCGCGGCCGGGAAGACGTCAACAGCGTCCAGGCGCTGCTTCTGTACAACATCGGCGACAAGGAGCTGACCGCGAGCGAGTTGCGGACGAAGGGCTACTATCTCGGCTCCAACGTCTCCTACAACGTCAAGAAGCTCGTCGAGGCCGGCTACCTGCACCACGCTCGCTCGAAGACCGACCGACGCTCCGTCCGAATCAGCCTCACCGAGAAGGGCCAGCAGGTCCACGAGATCATCCAGGGGCTCTACGACAAGCATGCCCGCACGATCGCGCCGATCGGAGGCATCTCGGACGACGACTTCGGCCGGCTGAATACGGCTCTGGGCCGTCTCGAGCGCTTCTGGACCGACCAGATCCGTTACCGGCTCTGATCCGAGCGGCTCAGAGGTTCAGGAGGCTGACGATCCCGGCGATGACCGCGTAGGCGAAGCCCGCATTGATGGCGACGCCGAAGACGCCGATCACCAATCCGCCCATGACGACGAGGCCGTCGCGCTCGACGAGGCCGAGACCCACGAGGCAGACGGCGAGCCCCAGCGGGATCTGCCCGACGATCGGCGCGGCCACGATCAGCGCCAGCGCCAGCGCCAACAGGGCGATCCCCATCCCGCGCATGCCCAGCGCGGTCTCGAACACGCTGACGCGCGGACGCGACCAGCGCTCCAGACGCCGCAGGATCGGCACCGCCCGGGTGACGGCGCGGCGCACATCGGTGAGCGCGATCGATCGGCCGAGCAGGATCCGGGGCAGCCACGGCGCCGACATGCCGGCCGCGATCTGAACGGCCACGAGCAGCAGCAGGAGCCCGCAGATCAGCGGGATCGGCGGCGGCATCGGCAAGCAGTTCGGCAAGCCGAGCAGAACCACGAGCAGCGCGAAGGCGCGATCCCGCAGCACTGCGACGATGTCGCCCACGGTGAGGCGCTCCCCCTCCTGGCTCGCTAGCACAGTGAGGACGTCCGACGTTCGTGAACCGGCAGTCAAGGATCCGCCAACCTTCGCTGTCCTGGCGCGGGCTCTAGCCGAGATCACCCGGCAGGCCAAGCGCGTGGCTGCCGCACGGACCTGTTGCTGCGGCACGGTCGAGGATTCATACCTAAGGTAACGCCAATCAAACTCGAAGCAAATCTTACGTATGTCAAAGCACATCTTCGATGCTGTGCATTTCGCCGGCAGCACGCCTGCGCAACTCGAGATAATTTTCCAGTGAACCTACGGTAAAAATTACTGCGCTCTACGTCGTTCAGCAGTAGGTTTACGGCTTCGCCACCGAGGGCGGATCCGTGTGCAGGAGCAAAGCCTTCGCGATCGGCCGGAGCAAGCCGCTCGGAGCCTCCCTGGTGGCCTCGCTGTTCGCTGTGCAGGCTCCTCCGGCATGCGGCGGAGAGATCGATGCGCTGCTGTTCGGCAGCCTCGACGCCGGCGCCGCGACATTCCTGACCGTCGGCGCGAAGCTCGCGCTCGGCCCTCTCGATCAGGACGGCTTCGTCATACTCGCGAGCGTCGGGAGCGGTCGTCAACGCGAACGCGGCGCATTCGGCCTTCCGCGCACGCGCTACACGTTCATCGCGGCCGCGGTTCTCGGTTACCAATGGTTCTACGATTGGGGAACGACCGCAATCTTCGCGGGGCCCGAAGGCTCGATGGAGATGCTGGCCGACCCGCGCGCCGTAACGGTCTCGCCAGCCGCGTATGGCATGCGCCTGCACGCCGAGATCTGGGCACGCCCGACCGAGAACACGCTCCTCCAGGCGACCGCTGTCTCCGGCTCGACTCGCGTCAGCTTATGGACACGACTCGCCTGGGGCTATCGGATAGGTGGCGCCTATCTCGGCCCGGAGATCAGCGCGTACGGAGACGAGACGGGCTATCGAAAATGGAATCTCGGCTTGCACGCGACCGATTTTGCCATCGCCCGCTACAGCTTCCGTGTGTCGGCCGGTCTTCAAACCGAGACGGCTTGGCGAAGCGCCGCACCCTACGTGGCGTTGGCGGTGTGGTCGCCCTGGTGAACGCGCTCGGATTCGAGGGCGCCGAGGAAGCGGCTCGCATCCTCACGGATCTCGGCGCGGCGCTGATCACTCATGCCTCGGAGGGTCCGATACGGCATCGCCATGCGCGGGTTTCCAGACAGCGTGTCAGCGTTCTCGATCAGGAAATTCCAGTACAGGTAGTTGAACGGGCATGCGTCCGGCCCCGCCTTGACCTTTACGTCGTAGGCACAACGCGCGCAGTAATCCGACATCCGGTCGATATAGGCGCCTGAGGCCGCGTAGGGCTTAGAGCCCATCACGCCCCCATCGGCCCACAGCACCATGCCGTGCACGTTGGGCAACTCGACCCATTCGTAGGCGTCGGCGAACACGATCAGGTACCATTCCTCGACCTGTGCCGGATCAAGGCCGGCGATCAGGGCAAAGTTTCCGGTTACCATCAGGCGCTGGATGTGATGGGCGTAGGCGTGGCGACGGGTATCCGCGACCACGTTGGCGATGCAGTTCAGCTTCGTCTCACCCGACCAGTAGAACCACGGCAGGTCCCTGCCGGCATCCAGAGCATTGGTCTCCCGATACTCCGGCATGCGTGCCCAGTAGACGCCGCGGACATATTCCCGCCAGCCGAGGATCTGCCGGATGAACCCCTCGACACAGTTGAGCGGCGCGGTCCCGTCTCGATAGGCCCGTTCGGCGGCCCAGCAGACTTCCTCGGCAGTCAGCAAGCCGGCGTTGAGCGGTGGCGATAGCAGCGCGTGGTAGAGGTACGGCGCGCCGGCCTTCATGGCATCCTGGTAATCGCCGAACGTGGACAGGCACTGTTCGATGAAGTGCTTGAGGGCGGCTAGCGCGTCGGCCCGCGTTACCGGCCAGGAAAAGGTCGCGAGGTCGCCGAAATGGCTGGCGAACTCGCGCTCCACCAGCGCGATGGCCTCCCGGGTAATCGCGTCGGGCTGGAACCCGATGCGGTCCGGTAGCCGGTGCCCCTTCGGCAGACGCTTACGGTTGTCGGGATCGAAGTTCCAGCGGCCGCCGACGGGCTCGCCGCCATCCATGAGGAGGCCAGTCCGACGGCGCATGCCGCGATAGAACGTCTCCATCCGAAGATGATGACGCCCCTCGGCCCAGCGGGCGAAATCCATCCGCGGGCACAGAAAGCGGTTGTCGGACCGGATCTCCACCGGGACGGGCAGGGCCTCGCGCCAATCCTGCATCATCTCCCAGACCCGCCATTCGCCGGGCTCGGTGACGACGACGGAGGTGGGCGCATGGCGGACCACCGCCCGCTCCAGCTCGCCCGTGAAGCTGCCGGTGTTACCGAGATCCGTGAGGCGGACGTAATCGACCGCGACACCCTCGGCCTCCAGTTCGGCACCGAAATGGCGCATGGCGGCGAACAGGAAGGCGATCTTCTGCTTATGGTGACGGACATAGGTCGCCTCGTCCCGCACCTCGACGAGCAGGACGACGTCGCGCTCGGGATCGAGGTCGAGCAGGCTCGACACCCGCCGGTTCAACTGATCCCCGAGGACGAACCGCAGGACGCCTCCGGCTTCTCGTGTGGGCTTCATGGACACCCCGTCAGCCCTTCGTGCGCAGGTTCGCGCGTCCGCCATCGACCCCGATCACCTGCCCGGTGATCCAGCCGGCCTCGTCCGAGACCAGGAAGGCCGCGAGTGAAGCGATGTCCTCCGGGCGTCCGAGACGCTGGAGCGCGTGCATGGTGGCGATCCCCTCAGTCAGGGTCTCGTTGCCGGTGATGGCCGCCGCCAGCGGGGTCCGGGTCAGAGAGGGCGCGACCACGTTGATCCGCATCTGCGGTGCCAATTCGGCCGCGAGCGACAAGCCGAGCCCCTCGACGGCACCCTTTGCCATCGCCACCAGGTATGCGCGGGGAAACCCTGGGCCACGGCAACCGTCGAGAACAGCACGACCCCAGAACCCGATTCGCCGGCGCCGGACTTGAGTGCGGCCGCGGCGGATTGCACGGCCGAGAAGGCGCCGAGCGCATTGATGCGGAAGTCGGTCTCTACATCGACCCGAGTCAGCCGCCCGATCAGCCGCAGGTTGATGGTGCCAACCGCGTAGACCAAACCCGCGAGAGAGGGACCGACCGCCTCGCTGACAGCGGCGAAGAAATCGCGGTCGCCGACCGTGAAGGTCGTATCGCCGAGTTCGTCGGCCGCTTGCACCAGTCGGTCTCCGTCCCGAGCCGCGAGATGCAAGGCGTAGCCGCGCGCCCGCAGGGCCCGAGCAGTCGCCAAGCCGATGCCGCCCATGCCGCCGTAGATCAGAACCTGTCGCACGCACGGGCCTCTTGCTACCCAACCTGGCCCGGACAAAGTAAGGCCGGTTCCGTCCCCGGGCAGGCGGCCGGCTCACTCGCTCCACGTGCACAAGGTCGCAGGCGGCAAGCATGAAGTTCGCGTTCGCCGGCATCGATTTCCTCGGCGGCGTGTTCGAGGGCCTGGTCGAGGCCGGCTGGAAGCCGGTCAAACTGTTCACCCGGCCCTGTGACGGCGTCTACGATCACAACGACGTGCTGGTCGCCCGCGCCCGTTCGCTGCGCCTGCCAATCCAGTTGTCACGCATCCGAGAGCGCGACATCGAGGCACTCCAGGCCGAGCACGGCAAGGATTGGGCGTTGGTGGTGGCCGGCTATCCCTGGCTCGTGAAGGGCTGGCGCGGCCGGGCCGCCTACGGGCTGAACATCCATCCTTCGCCGCTGCCGACCGGCCGCGGGCCGTACCCGTTGTTCCGGGCGGTATTGGACCGGTACGAGACATGGGGTGTCACGGCCCACGTGCTCGCTGACGGGTTCGACACCGGCGACATCCTGGCTCAGGAGATCTTTGGCCTCGACGAGGCCGAGTCCCATGAGACGGTTCTCGCCAAGTGCCAGATGGTGGCCCGGCGTCTCGCGTCAGGACCAATCGGCAAGGACCTTCCCGCACTTTGGCGACGCGCCGAGCCGCAGGGCGACGGGTCGTACTGGCCCCGCGCTACAGACACCGACCGGACCCTCGATTTCCGCCAGGATGTGGGATCGATCCTGCGCCGGGTCCGGGCCTTCGGCACCGTCGAGACCATCGCCCGGCTGGGGGACGCGCGGGTCTACGTCGCTGCGGCCGAGGGCTGGCGCGAAAGCCACCCGCACACGCCGGGTGCGGTGGTGCACCGCCATCGCCGGCACGTCGTGATCGCCGCGCTGGACGGCTACGTGCAGATCACCCGCTGGTCGCCGGTGCCGCTGGCGGAGGCCGCGCAGGTCGGGCGCTGATATCGCGCGTTGTGGCGAGCTGGAACGCATTCGTGACGGGCGGTGTTTCCGCCGGTCCTGGACGTCACGGAGCCTCACATGTCGACACGCGCAAGCCTCGCCGCAGCCCTCGGGCTTGCCGCGCTGTTCACCGGATCCGCTTTCGCGCAGGGCGTGATCGTGGATCAGGACGATTTCGGTCCGGACGACGAGGTCGTCGTGCGCGACTACATCGTGCGCCGTCCGGTCGGCCCGGGCCCGATCGTCGGATCGATTCCGCTGCGGCCGGGTACCATCGTACCGGCGGACGTTGAACTCGCGCCGTTCACCGATACGCAGAACCCGCGCCTGCGCCGGTACGGCTACTTCGTAGCCCCCGGCGACAAGGTCGTGGTCGTGGATCCGGCGACCCGCGCGGTGGTGCGCATCTTCGACCGCTGAGCCCGAACCGGCGCCCGTTCGCCTTCCGGTCGCCGATCCGCTAACACCCTGGTGCGAATGATCAAGAAAAGCGCCAGGGGGAAACACATGAAGGCCAAGCCATACGTGGTTTCGGGCGAAGCGCTCCTCGTCTCGGTGCTGCTGCTCCTGTCGGGGGCGATGCTGTTCGAGTGGATGGTGATCTCGCCCGACAGCCCTGTCTCCGCGCTCCTGCGCGTGATCGGGGCCGCCGCTGCGGCTTTCGTGGCGATCCTGCCCTTCCGCCGGGCCTGAGCACTGCGCTCACCAGTCGCTGAGTGCGGCGCGCTTCCAGCGATTGGCGGCGACGCAGCGGTACTCGAACGCCTCGTCCCAGGCATGATCGCCCGGCGAGCAGGTCTCACGGCTGCTCCGCGGCGGGTTCGGTGACGTCTCCCGGACGGAGGCGGCCTGAACCCGTCCCCCATCGCTCACCCGGAACACGGGACCGTTCCCGGTCCCGTAGACCAGATCCCGGCCATCGAAGCCGAAGGTGCGCGCGAAGGCACCATCACGGTTGCCGTCGAGCGCGATCGACTGACCCGCCCCCAGCAGGATCGGCACGCCGGTGAAACGGCCGGCCGCGGTGTCGATCCCGATCCCGTAGGTGCCCTCCCCCTGGAACGAGAAACCGCGGTCGGTGACCGAGCCCGGGAGGTTGCCCAGCAGGACGCCGTAGCCGGTATGGGCGCCCGGGACGCCGCCCGTGGAGATCTGCAGGCCGACCCGTTGGCGATTGCGATCCGTCGTCGGCGATTGCGCGGACACGTCGATCTCGGCGCCGATGCAAGAGGCGACCGGATCGGCCTCCTGGGTCATGTCTACGCAGTTGAAGTTTCCGGCCCAGGACGGCCCCACCGGTCCGATGCCGTTGGGCTCCTTAAAGATCGTGCCGTTGACGGCAACGTTCTGCGCTCCGGTGCTGGCCAGGCTGCGGTTGTGCAGTTCGCCCGTGATCGTCCATTCGTAGCCAGCATTCTGCGGGCCCGACGATCCAAGCGCCCACAGCGCCTTGTAGGTGTGGCCCGGCTCCCCCGACCCCTCCGGGATGTGCCGATCGACCCGCAACGTCGAAGCGGGATCGAAGCGCCCCGGCCGATTCCAGAGGAAGGCGTGGCCGCCATCAAGGCCCGGCAGGCCGGTGCCCTGGACATCGCGGGAGAACCCCGTTGGCCAAGACGGGGGCGCTGCAAGGATGGGGACGCCGCCGGGCGCTTCGGCGCGGATGGCGGTGGGCCAGACGGCCCAGAGGAGACAGGACAAGGCTGTGAGGCGGGGGCGGATGCGCATGGATCGTCTCCGGAGGCCCCCTGGGGGCGGGGGTGTGTCGAGGTTGTGCGCGGAGCCTGCCGGTTCAGCATTGGAAACGCCATAATTCCGGCACTTGGCTCGAACGCCGCGGCCGGATCATGCGTTTGGGTCGCGCAGTGCATCGTGATCTGATGCGCAACACGTCGAGATAAGGAGAGCGACCCATGTCGAAGTCGCTGCGATTCCTGCGGAACTGGTTCCTACTGTCGATTCCTGTCGGGTTGTTCGTCGGCCGTTTCATCAAGGCTGGCAAAGGTCCGCCACTGCCCAAAGACGAGCCTAGGTAGCAGCCACAGCGCATCGCCGGCTACACGCCGCTCGTGACGGGGGCCGTGTGCACCAGTCCGCGCATAGCCTAGGAGGCTCGCCCCGGCACTTTATTTTCGAACAGTTACAACCATGATCAATCGATCATTAGTGTTTTCGGCGCATTTTTACTGACATCGCGGCAGATCGGCCGAGATCTCCAGGGTCATCCGGCCATGCCCCGCACCGCCAGGCCCCCGATCGGCTTCGTCGAGCGACGCGCCAGCGATCGCAAGGCGACGGCGCTTCTGGCCTTCGCGCAGCACCCGGACGGATCGCGCTTTCCCTGCCGGATCCAGAACCTCTCCGACGGCGGCGCTATGCTCGAATTCCTCGGCTCCCAGGTTGTCACGTTGGAGACCGCATTCGACCTCGTGCTGGCGAATACCGAGATCCGCTACGCCGTGAAGTTGATATGGCGGAAGGAGCGAACAGCCGGGGTACTGTTCTGCGTGTAAGGGCGGATTGAACTAAAATTTTGAATCGCAATCATCACACAATACAGAGCAAGCGCGCACAAAGACATTTTTGCAATTCTATTTACGCTCCCTAATCGTTTGACGTCCGTGTGATGGCCCGACCAACCCGTGCGCAATTGGCTCGAGTCGAAACCCCATCACGCTCGAGTTTTCATCATCGTGAATTGTGTGGTGAGCGCGCTGGGACTCGAACCCAGGACCTACAGATTAAAAGTCCGTTGCTCTACCAGCTGAGCTACGCGCTCGCGTCCGGGGACCGCCCTGCGGCGGCCGCGCGGGGACGGCGCGTTCGCAATAGGTGAGCGGGGCCGGGGGGTCAACACGGGGTTGTGGGTGGCGCTCGGCTTCCATCGCCGCGGGCGCGCTCAACGATACCTCTTGCTTGGCTGAAGGCGGCGTCCGGGTCGAGGGTGGTGGTGTCCAGTCGGACCGCGTCGTCGGCCATGCGCAGCGGCGCGGCGGCCCGGGAGGCGTCGCGGGCGTCGCGGGCCTCGATGTCGGACAGGATTGCCGCGAAGGTCGCGGATTCGCCGCGTCCGCTGAGTTCGAGGTGGCGGCGTCGGGCGCGCTCCTCGGAGGAGGCCGTGATGAACAGCTTCACGCTGGCATCGGGGCACACCACCGTGCCGATGTCGCGCCCGTCCAGCACGGCGCCCTGGGGATCGGCCGCGAAGCGGCGTTGCCAGGCCAAAAGCGCGGCGCGAACTTCCGGCACCGCCGAGATCCGCGAGGCCGCCTCGCCCATGGCGCGGTCGCGCAGGCGCGGGTCGTCCAACCTGTCGGCGTCGAGGGCGTGGGCCGCCCGGGACGCGGCCTCCGAATCGTCCAGGGACAGGCCGGCATCGATCATGGCCAGCGCCACGGCGCGGTAGAGGAGCCCGGTGTCGAGGTGCGGAAGCCGGTAATGGTCGGCCAGCCGCTTGGCGAGCGTCCCCTTGCCCGAGGCGGCCGGGCCGTCGATCGCGATGACGAGCGGCATGATGTCAGGCCCCGATCCGGCCGCCGAGGGCCTGCATGGACGGCAGAAAGCTCGGGAAGCTCGTGGCGATCATCGCGCCATCGTCGACCGAGACCGGCGCCTTCGTAGCGAGCCCCATCACCAGGAACGCCATGGCGATCCGGTGATCGAGGTGGGTCGCCACCGTGCCGCCGCCGGGCGCTGCCGTGCCGTCGCCTTCGACGACCAGGTCGTCAACTTCCACGCTGTGGCGGACGCCGTTGGCGGCGAGGCCCGCGGCAACGGCGGCGAGGCGGTCGGATTCCTTGACGCGCAATTCGTGCAGGCCGTTCATCCGGGTGCGGCCTTCGGCGAAGCTCGCTGCCACCGCCAGCACCGGGTACTCGTCGATCATCGCGGGCGCGCGCTCGGCCGGGACGTCGACGCCTGTAAGGCGGCTCGCGCGCACGCGCAGGTCGGCGACGGTCTCGCCGCCCTCCTCCCGCTCGGCGACGCGCTCGATCTGCGCGCCCATCTCCAGCAGGGTGGTGATCAGCCCGGTCCGCAGCGGGTTCATCATCACGCCCTCGATCACCACGTCGGAGCCCGGCACGATCAGGGCCGCCACCAGGGGGAACGCCGCCGAGGACGGATCGGCCGGGACCACCACGTCGGTCCCGCGCAGGGTCGGCTGCCCGGTGAGCGACACCTTGCGGCCGTGGCCGTCGGGGCCGTGCGGCTCGACGCGGACCTGGGCGCCGAACAGGCGCAGCATCCGCTCGGTGTGGTCGCGGGTGGCGGCCGCCTCGATTACCGTGGTGGTGCCGGGGGCGTTCAGGCCGGCGAGCAGCACCGCGGACTTGATCTGCGCCGAGGCGGCCGGGGTCTCGTAGGTGATCGGGATCGCCTCGTTGAGGCCGCGCAGGGTCAGCGGCACGCGCCCGCCCTCGGCCTCGGACAGGACCTGCGCGCCCATGCGGGTCAGCGGATCGAGGATGCGGCGCATCGGGCGCGAGCGGAGGGAGGCGTCGCCGTCGAAGGTCGCGGTGACCGGCTGGCCGCCGACCACGCCCATCATCAGCCGCGAGCCGGTGCCGGCGTTGCCGAAATCGAGCACGTCGGCCGGGTCCGTGAGGCCGCCGATGCCGACGCCGCGCACGATCCAGCGCCCTTCGCCGAGGCGCTCGATCCCGGCGCCCAGCGCCTTCGCGGCGGCGGCGGTGCGCAGCACGTCGTCACCTTCGAGCAGGCCCTCGACCCGGGTCTCGCCCTGGCTCAGCAGCCCGAGGATCATGGCCCGGTGGGAGATCGACTTGTCGCCCGGGGGGCGCAGGCGCCCCTTGAGCTGTGTCTTTTAAAAATAAGACGCTGCCGCCGAAAGACTAGGTGTAGATGAGGGTGGTGGCCGTATAATT
>NZ_VRVD01000160.1:0-8634 GCF_008040015.1 Methylobacterium sp. WL18
CCCGGGGGGCGCGCCTCGTCGCGATCTGCGCCGGCGCCTTCGTACTCGCCGAGGCCGGCCTGCTGGCGGGCCGCCGGGCCACGACGCATTGGCACTTCACCGACCGGCTCGCCGCCTTCCCGGGTGTCCAGGTCGCCGCCGACGTACTGTATGTCGACGCGGGCTCGATCCTGACCTCGGCCGGCAGCGCGGCCGGTCTCGATCTCTGCCTCCACGTGGTGCGGATGGATTTCGGCGCGCAGGTCGCCAACACGGTCGCGCGCCGCATGGTCGTCCACGCGCATCGCGACGGCGGCCAGGCGCAGTTCGTGCAGCGGCCGGTTCCGAAGCACGCCGGCACCAAGCTCGGGCTGCTGTTCGATCGCGTCCGCGAAAGCCTCGGCGCGGCCTGGACGGTCGAGCGGATGGCGCACGAGGCCGGTCTCAGCGTGCGGAGCCTCCACCGCCACGTCCGAGCCGCCACCGGCCATGCGCCGGGGGCCTGGCTCGTCGCCGAGCGGCTGGCGGAGGCGCGGACGATGCTCGAGGAGACGAGGCGCCCGGTGGACGAGATCGCCCGGCTTGTGGGGTTCGGCTCGGCGCCGGCCCTGCGCAGCCACTTCCGCAGCCTCGTCGGGGTCACCCCGACCGCCTATCGGCGCAGCTTCACGGCACACCCGGCGGGGCTTCCGCTCCGGTAGGCCGCTTGAGCGATGCGCCTCAGCGCGCCCGGGCCACGCAGAAATCCACCGCGCCGTTGAGCGCGGCCTTCACCGGTCCGTCCGGGAAGACGTCGAGGGCGGCGCGCGCCTGGGCGCCGTACTGGTGGGCGCGGGCCACCGTCTCCTCCAGGGCGCCGTGGCGCTGCAGCAGGTCGAGGGCCGTACCGAGGTCGTCTTCGCCGATCTCGCCCTGCTGCAGGGTCCGACGCCAGAAGCCGCGCTCGCCCTCGCTGGCCCGGCGGTGGGCCAGCACGATCGGCAGGGTGATCTTGCCCTCGCGAAAATCGTCGCCGACATTCTTGCCGAGTTCGGCCGAGGTGCCGCCGTAATCGAGCACGTCGTCGATCAGCTGGAAGGCGATGCCGAGGTTCATCCCGTAAGCGCGGGCCGCGACCTGCTCGGCCTCCGGCCGGCCGGCGAGTACGGGGCCGACCTCGCAGGCGGCGGCGAACAGCTCGGCGGTCTTGCCGCGGATCACCGCCAGGTAGGCGGCTTCGTCGGTTTCGAGGTTCTTGGCGTTGGTGAGCTGCATCACCTCGCCCTCGGCGATCACCGTGGCGGCGGCGGACAGGATGTCGAGCGCCCGCAAGGAGCCGACCTCGACCATCATCCGGAAGGCCTGGCCCAGCAGAAAGTCGCCGACCAGCACCGAGGCCTCGTTGCCCCATTTAATCCGGGCGGCGACGCGGCCGCGGCGCATGTCGCTCTCGTCGACCACGTCGTCATGCAGCAGGGTCGCGGTGTGCATGAACTCGACGCTGGCGGCGAGCTTCACGTCGCCGTCGCCGGCGTAGCCGCAGAGTTTGGCGCAGGCGAGCGTGAGAATCGGGCGCAGGCGCTTGCCGCCGCTGGCGATCAGGTGGTTGGCCACCTCCGGGATCATCGCCACGTCGGATCCGGTGCGCGACAGGATCGTGGTGTTGACCCGCGCCATGCCGTCCGCCACCAGCGCGACGAGGTCGTTCAGCCCCGCCTCGGTCTCGGGCTTCGGATTCTCGATGGAGAGGGCCATACCCAAGATCCGCGACCTCCAGTCCGGTTCCCCCGCAGGGGGCGGGCGATCCCTTCGCACGCGCCTCGCGGCGCCGCAACATCGGCGCAGGGAGGATATGGTGCGAAGGGAATGCGCAGCGAACGCGACGAATGCGCCGGACGACCGGCATCCTTCGAAGAATTGCGATGATCGTACTGATTTCTGCGAATGATCCCGTGCTGATCGGCTTTGCCCGCTCGGTGCTCGAGGCTGCCGAGATCCCGGTCCTGGTGGCCGACACCCACATGAGCGTGATGGAAGGCTCGATCGGGGCGTTCGGTCAGCGCCTGATGGTTCCGGGTGATTGGGCGCCCCAGGCCCGCCGGTTGCTCACGGATGCCGGGCTCGCGCACGAGTTGCGTGACCCGTGAGCCCGGAGCCCGATGCCTTCCTGGGCGGGATTGTGCGCCTGCATCAGCCGCCCCGGGGGGCGCACCGGCAACGGCCGGATCGAGGCCGTGGCCCGGGGCCTCATCCTGAACCTGCCCGACGACGTCACCGTGCGGATCCGCCCCCGGGCCGACGGCGCCCGGATCGACGTGCGCTCGGCCTCGCGGCTCGGCGGGCGCGACTTCGGGACCAACGCCGACCGGATCCGCGCCTACCTCGACGACGTCGCCAACCTGGCGCTGGCGGTGAAGTAGGGTCAGGCCGGCGCGTAGGTCGCGTCGAGCCGCGGCGGCCCGTCGCAGGCGACCAGCCCGCGCCCGACCAGATCCTCGAGATGGGCGAACACCGACAGGGCGGCCGCACCCCTCAGCCGCGGATCGAGCCCCTGGTAGATCGCCGCCACCACCTCCGGGATGCGCGTGTCCCCGGCGGCCAGCCGGGCGCGGATCGCCGCCTCCCGCTGGCGGCGGTGGCCGATCAGGCAGCGGACGAGCCGCGCGGGCTCCTGGACCGGGCCGCCATGGCCCGGCCAGTAGGTCGTCTCGGTGCGGCCGCGCAGCTTCTCCAGCGAGGCCATGTAGGCCCGCATCTCCCCGTCCGGCGGCGCGACGATCGTGGTGTTCCAGGCCATCACGTGGTCGCCCGAGAACAGGGCGTCCGCCTCGGGCAGCGCGCAGGCGGCCCGGTGCGGGCCGCAGCCGACGATCGGCGCCCCGGTCCGGGCGGCCAGCAGGCGGGCGCCCGGCGAATGATCGCGATGCGTGTGGGTGACCACGATGGCCTCGACCCGCTCGGGGCCGAGGTCGTCCAGGAGCGCCGCGATGTGGCCGGGGTCGTCGGGGCCGGGATCGATGATTGCGACGCGGTCCTGGCCGACCACGTAGGTGCAGGTCCCGGTCGCCGTGAAGGGGCCGCCGTTCGGGGCGATCCGCCGCCGGATCAGCGGCGCCACGCGCTCCATGCGCCCACTCTCGGGCAGGGACCGCTCGACGCGCGGCCCGCTCTCGTCCTCGACCGTCATCGCCACCCCGTTCCGTCCCGGCGGTGGTTCTACGGCTGCGCGTGAGCGCTGCGCAATCGGGCGCAGCGGCCGTGGGGGCTTCCCTGAGGACAACGGTCCCGGAGAGGGCCGTTCCTCAGGGCGTGCGGGCTTCAGCCCACGCGATGCGACCGGCCGGATCGGACGCGCACGGGGACCGGTACGGGGGCCGGCGCCACGCCGAGGCCGAGTGCGGCCGCGCGCGCCGCGTCGGCGGCACCATCGACAATCTCGGTGACACGCGCCGCCAGGGCGGCGAGCTTGGATCGAACGGCTCTCTTTGCAGCTTGCAGCATCTCGGATCCCGGTTCGGACCTAGTGACCTTACAGCGAACGCGACCGTCTGACTCCCGTTCCGTCACCCAATCGTCGCGGGGCGGTCCGCCAGCGAGACGAAACCCGGCCGCTTTGTCAAGTGCGCGGAACCAGAACCGAACCTTGGCGTTTTTGAGTCCAGAACGACGCGGCCGCCCGCGCCGGACCTTTCAAAGGATACGCACAATGCTCGGTTGGGCCGTAACTTTCCTCGTCGTGGCTCTGGTCGCCGCTCTGCTCGGTTTCGGTGGTATTGCCGGCACCGCCATGGAAGCTGCCAAGCTTGTGTTCTTCGTGGCGATCGTCCTGTTCGCGATCTCGGCCGTCGTCGGCCTGATGCGCGGCCGTTCGCCGACATTGTAAAGCGATCGTAGGGGCCGGCGCTGGCGCCGGGCTGACGATAGACTTGGAGAGAGCCGCCGTCCTCGACGGCGGCTTTTTCATCGCGGAGATGCCAGGATCCACAGGATCCGCCGTCTCGGGCTCAGGCCTTCTCGCGCTCGCCGCCGTCCAGCTTCGCGATGAGTTCGGCGAACCGGTCGGGCACCGGCTGCAGGGCGACCGTATCGTACATCGCGCGCAGCTGCGCGGCGATGCGGTTGCGGGTCTGGTCGCTCAGGCCGCCCCCGGCGGCGCGTGCCGCGGCGGATGCGGCCACACCCTGGGACTCCCCGGGTTGACGCGATGCGGGATGGGCCGTGGGCTCTGCGGCGGTGCCAGCATACGGATCGCCCGCACGGGGGTCCGCATCCTTACCCTGATCCGCCATTCACACGCCCCTTGTTGCCGAAGTCCGCTGGGCCGCATTGTACTGCGGCTCGACATACGCCATGGCTGCGGCTGCAACGCCCGCCCGCCGGATCGGTTCCGCTGGGGGCGGAACGGAGTGCGGGCCTCCGCGTTGGGCGGTAGGCTGCGCAGGATACAAGCCGGCCCCGGCACGACCTCGGTCGAGGACCGAGGCATCGCGGCCGGGCAACACGGCGAGGCACAGGGGATCGAATGTCGACATCGCAACTCGTGGTACAGCACCTGCCGTACCTGCGCCGCTACGCTCGGGCGCTCACGGGGAGCCAAGTGGCGGGCGACGCCTATGTCGCGGCCACCCTGGAAACCCTCGTCAACGAGCCGGATACGCTCGGCCGCAGCACCAACATCAAGGCCGACCTGTTCCGGGTGTTCACCCGGATCTGGAATTCCCTGTCGGTGAACGGGCGCAGCGAGCAGGTCCAGCACGACCTCCCGGCCGAAGTCCGCCTCGGCCAGATCACACCGCTGCCGCGCCAGGCCTTCCTGCTCTCCTGCCTCGAGGGCTTCTCGGAAGAGGACGCCGCGATCATCCTGGCCGTCGACGTCTCCGAGGTCCGCGACCTGGTGGACGAGGCCGGGCGCGAGCTCGCCGCCGACATGGCCACCGAGATCCTCATCATCGAGGACGAGCCGCTCATCGCCATGGACCTCGAGGCTCTGGTCGAAGGCCTCGGCCACAACGTCATCGGCGTCGCCCGCACCCGCACCGAGGCGATCAAGATCGCCGGCGAGGGCAAGCGTCCCGGCCTGATCCTGGCCGACATCCAGCTCGCCGACGGCTCCTCGGGCCTCGACGCGGTGAACGACCTGCTGAAGACCTTCGAGGTCCCGGTGATCTTCATCACCGCCTACCCGGAGCGCTTCCTCACCGGCGAGCGGCCGGAGCCGGCCTTCCTCATCGCCAAGCCGTTCCAGCCGGCGAACGTCTCCGCGGTGATCAGCCAGGCGCTGTTCTTTCAGCAGACGGCGCGCCGCCGGGAAGCCAAGTCGGCCTGACCCAGAAAGTCGGCCCGATACGATAACCGGGGGGCGGCCCGCCGCTTCCGGACTGACGGGCCCGACTCGCAAGACCATCCCGATCAAGCCCCGGCGCAAGCCGGGGTTTTTGTTTGCCGCGTCTCGTGTCGTGTCCCTAGCCGGCCGCGCGCAAAAAAACGGGCTGGAGATGGCTCCAGCCCGTCGAAAAGGTTCCGGCCGATGCACAAGGGGAATGCGGGGAGGACCAGAATGGCCGGGTGTCGATAGAACGAGTGCCGCGCTGGGAGGTTCCGGCAAATACGCTTTTTAGGCGAACGTGACTTTTTCAGCACATGGGACGGTTGTGGATGGCGGGGGTGCGCCGTCGCACCAACATCCTGAACGCGAACGAATACTCAGTGCCCACAGAGACGGGACAGTTGTGGAACCTGCAATTGCAGACCGCGTTATGAAAACATCCTGTCAAGCTCTCATGATGAGGTCGGGGCGATGCTGCGGTCGGGTTTCATTCTGGGCGTGAGTGCTCCCGCGGCTCTTCTCACCGTGCTGATCCAGCCGGTGGTGCGTGAGACCGCCGACCGTTGGACGCCGCCGGTGCTCACGGCCGCGGCCTCCGCCGTCCACGCGCCGCTTCCGGGCATGCGCCCGGCCTCCCTGGCCCTCAGCCCGACGCGGGTCGCCGGTGTGCAGCGCGTCGACGGCCGTTCGGGCCCGGTCGCCGAGGAAGGGCAGGAGATCGGCATCCGGCCGATCCTGAAGCAGCCGCAGCAGCCGCGTCGTTTGGTCCGCGAGGGTTGCGAGACGGCGCTCAGCTCCCTGGTCGGCCCCGAAGCCCGCCGCATGGTTCCGGGCCGCTGCATCTCCTGAGCACCTGATCGGTTCAGCTGCGAGACACCAGAAGCCCCGTCGTTCCGGCGGGGCTTCTGGTGTCTGAACTCTCGCAACGATCTCTATGGGATCGACGGGTTGGAGTTTTTATCTCTGCTCACGGCGGAAGGCTAAATCGTCTTCTCATATAGGCCCGATCCGTGCCGCGACACGCGGTCATCCCGGGGCCGCGCAGCGGAGCCCGGGATGACGGCGAGTAATAGGGGCAGGATATCATGCCCGGGAGATGGATCTTCCACCTCCGTGACCCGTAGCGATAACGTGAGCCCATCGGTCCAAAAACAAGGACGGCGCCGGTCCTGGGGACGCGGCGCCGTTACGCGACTCGATCGGTTCGGTGCGTCACTCGGCGCGGCCGGTCCCCGTGGACTGCCCACCCTTGCGACCGGCGTTCGAGGCCAGTTCGCGGTCCTGCGAGAAGGAGCGCTTCTCGGCCGGCACGCTGCGTCCGCCTTTGCTGGCGATCTCGCGCTGCCGCGACAGGTCCATCGAGGCAAAGCCCCGCTTCGAGGTTGAATTTCCGGATGCCATCAGTTCCTCCTCAGGCTTCGCTTCACCCCGCAACAACCTTCAGCAATAACCAAGGTTCCTGTCATGAGACGTAGCCAAGTTTGGCAAAGCTAAGCTTGGCGGCAACCGCCGGCTGTGTGCGGCGTTGATCCCCGGTTGATCTGCGCGTTTCTCCGCAGGCGCCCGCTGCGGACCGGCCCGGGGCGGGCCTACTCTCGCGCGGCTGCGCCCGGTTCCCACGCCGCAGGCTTTCGAGGAGAGGTTTCCGCCAGTGACGAACCGCAACATGGTCAAGGACGCGGCCGGATCCGAGCCAGCCGTGAAGCCGAATACGCCGCCGCTCCCGCCGATGCCGGCCCCCGAGGATTCGCCGACGCCGACCACCCGTGAGGAGCCGGTGGATTCGCCCCATCTCAATGCCAGCCTGAAGCGTGAGGCGCCGGGCCCGGGGGAGCAGGGTCTTTCGACGAAGCGCTGAGGCCGTCCACCGTCAGCCGGGCCTCGCCCGCGACTTCCGAGACAGGCCGACGATGAGGAGGCCGATCCCCAAGATCGTGGCGAGGCCCGCCACGGTCAGGATGCGCTGGACCAGCGGCGTGTAGAGGCCGCGTACGGCATCGTAGCCGTAGCACAGCAGCGCCAGACGGTCGGCCAGGCCGCCGACCCGCCCCTCGCCGGCCTCCGTCAGGGCGAGCCGGAGGTCCCGGCCGGTCAGCGCCAGGGGCGAGAGCACCCGCGCCACCCGGCCGTCGCCGGTCAGCAGCATCGCGGCGGCGGGATGGGCGAAGCTGTCGGTCCCGGGATCGTAGACGGCCGTGTAACCCAGTGCTCCGGTCAGCCGGGCGAGGGCGGCATCGGTGACGAGCAGCGGCGTGGCGCCGGCCGCGCGCGGCCCGAGCGTCTCTTGCAGCATGCGACGCGCGGCCGCGGCGTCGTCGCGGGGATCGATCCCGACGAGCACCCACGCGTACTGGTCCGCGGGGAGGCCGGTCGCGGCCAGCGCGTCGGCGGCCATGGACAGCATCGGGTCGCAGACGTTCCAGCAGGTGTAATCCACCGGCAGCAGGAGGGTGGTGCGCCCGCCCAAAGCCTCGCCCAGCGTGGTGGTGCGCCCGGTCCGCGCGTCCGTCACCGGCACCGAGAGCGGTGCCCGGGCTCCGGGCAGAGGGGCGGCCGCCACCCTGGCGAGGTCGGCCTGAACCAGGCGCGCCTGGGCGGCGCCGGGATTCGCCAGGCCGGCGCATGCAATCGTCAGTAGGCCGACGATCAGGTACTGGACCGTGCGGATTGCATCGGGCGTGGGACTGGACAAGGGCTTGATGAACCGCATGGATATGTCGTCGGCCGGTCCGGCCCTCTCATCAGTACCACCCATGCCCGCGAGGGCGTGAAGCCCGTCGCGGAGCCAGTGCATGACCCTCGACACCGAGGTTTCCTCCCTGCGGCAGGTGCCGCTGTTCCGCGAGGTGGAGCCGGCGCGCCTGAAGCTCCTGGCCTTCACCAGCGAGCGCGTGCATTTCGAGCCGGGCCAACGCTTCTTCGCTCGGGGCGACGTGGCCGATGCCGCCTACGTGATCCTGATGGGCAGCGCCGAGGTGAGCATCGACGGGCCGGCCGGCCCGGTCCGGCTGGCGCTGCTCGGGCAGGACGCCCTGGTCGGAGAGATGGGCATCCTGGCCGACCAGCCCCGCTCCGCCACCGTGACGGCGGAGACCGCGGTGACGGCGTTGCGGATCGACCGGGGCGTGTTCCTGGAGCTGCTGGCGCAGTTCCCCCAGATCAGCATCGCGCTGATGCGGGTGCTGGCGCTGCGGCTGGAGCAGACCAACCAGGCGCTGGCCGAGAGCCGGGGCTGACCTCACGCGGTCGGATAGGTGATGAATTCCAGGAGCGAGCCGTCCGGGTCGCGGAAGTAGACGCTGAGGCCGGGGCCCGCCGCGCCGTGGCGCTCGACCGGGCCCAGCTCCACC
>NZ_VRVD01000161.1:0-8627 GCF_008040015.1 Methylobacterium sp. WL18
CCGCTGCGCCGCCGGGCCCGGCGGCGCAGCGGCATTGCCGGCCGGAGAGTGATGCGTTCGTTTTCACGTGAAACACCGGCGGCACCCGCGCGCGCGCCTATGTCTTCGGGCTCTGCGGGCTCCCCTCACGCGTCGGCGACACATGAGGCGCAGGTCCCCTGTCCCGTGCGGGAGAGGGACAGGGTGAGGGGACAGTTGTCTCCGGAAAGGGCGTATCCCTCACCCCAACCCTCTCCCGCACAGGAGAGGGGGTCCGCTGCGGCCCGCTCGCTGCTGACGGAAGAGCGTCTTCCCTACGGAGAGGGGGGAGGGAGACGCGCCCGCAGCCTCGGGCTGCGCCATATTCTCTGTCTCCCCCTCATTCCCGCCCTGGCGGGCTGCGTGGTCGGCCCCGACTACAGCCGCCCCTCCGTGGAGACGCCGCTCGCCTACAAGGAAGGCGGCAAGCGCGAGGACAGCCCGGCCGTCGTGGCGGCGCGAAAAAAGGGCTGGCGCGAGGCCCGGCCCAACGACGCAGCGGAGCGCGGCGACTGGTGGCGGGTGTTCAAGGACCCGACCCTCGACCGCCTGATCCGCCTGGTCGACGTCGACAACCAGTCCCTGCGGCAGGCGGTGGCGAATTACCGGCAGGCCCGGGCGCTCGTCGCCTCGGCCCAGGCCGCCCTGTACCCGACCGTCGTCGGCGCCCCGAGCATCACCCGGACCGGCAGCGGCAACACCGTGCGCACCAGCGCCGCGCTGCTCGGACAGGCCAGCTGGGAGCTCGACCTGTTCGGCGGCACCCGCCGGAACATCGAGAGCGAGGCGGCGCTGGCCCAAGCCGACGCCGCCACGATCGCCGCGACCCGGCTGACCATCCAGGCCGAGGTCGCGGCCGACTACCTGACCGTACGCTACGCCGACGCCCTCCAGAGGGTGCTCGACGAGAACGTCGCGAACTTCAAGAAGACGCTCGGCATCACCGAGAACCAGTACGCGGCCGGGGTCGCGGCCCGCTCGGACGTGATCACGGCGCAGACCCAGGTCCAGACCATCGAGGCCCAGGCCATCGCGATCCGGCTGACCCGGGTGCAGTACGTCAACGCCATCGCGACCCTGATCGGGCGCCCGCCTTCGGAGGTGACGATCCCGGTGGCCGGCATCGGCCGCAACCCGCCCCCGGTCCCGGTCGGGATCCCGTCCGACCTGCTCGAGCGGCGGCCGGATGTCGCCCAGGCCGAGCGCCTGGTGCAGGGCCAAAGCGAGCGGATCGGCGTCGCGGTCGCCGCGTTCTACCCCACGGTGACGATCTCGGCCCAGGGCGGCGTCTCCGGTCTGACCCGCAACGGCCTGTTCTCGGCCGCCAACCAGGTCTGGTCAACGACCGCGGCCGGGACCGAGGTCCTGTTCGATGGCGGCGCCCGAACGGCGGCGGTGCGCTCGGCCGAGGCCGGCTACGACGCGGCGGTGGCCAATTACCGGCAGGTGGTGCTCGCCGCCCTGGCGGAGGTCGAGAACCAGATGGCGGCCCTGCGCATCCTGGGCCTGCAGCAGAATGCCCAGGACGCGGCGGTCGAATCGTCCCGCAAGGCCGTGGAGATCACCCTCAACGAGTACCGGGCCGGCACCCAGAACTTCACCACGGTGGTGACCGCGCAGGGCCTGCTCGTGAGCAACGAGATCAACGCCCTCCAGGTCCGGCTCAACCGCTTCACCGCGGCGGTCACGCTGATCCGGGCGCTGGGCGGCGGCTGGGACGTCCGCGCCCTGCCGAGCGATGCCGAACTGAAGGGTCCGACCCTGCCGATCGACCGGGGCGGCCAGGCCGTCCGCCCGGACGAGTGAGGCGCACGATCCTGAACCCTGATGTCGGGCTTTGCCCAGGTATCAGGGGCTTCGCCCTCGAACCCCGCCGAAGGGCTGAGCCCTTCGGGATCCCGGATCAGCCGTGTTCCGCGTGGCCCGGGCAGGGCTGCACCTCCACCGTGACGTGGCTCAGGCCCCGCACCCCGGCGAGCCGGGCCTTGTAGTGCGCGGGCGGCTGCGGGTTGTCGCTGACGAGCGCGATCACCGCGGCGCGGTGGCCCGGCCCGACCTGCCAGAGGTGCAGGTCGCTCACCCGGTCGCCCTCCGTCTCCAGGCGGGCGCGGATGTCGGCCGTGGCGGCCGGGGACGGCCGGGCGTCGAGCAGAACGAGGCCCGCCGTGCGCAGCAGGGTCCAGGACCAGGCCAGGATCACCACCGTGCCGACCAGGCCCATGGCCGGATCGAGCCAGGCGAGGCCGAGATAGCGCCCGCCCAGCAGGGCAGCGATCGCCAGGACCGAGGTCAGCGCATCGGCCATCACGTGGATGTAGGCGGCGCGGAAGTTGGTGTCGTGGCCGCCATGCCCGTGTCCGCCATAGTCGTGGCCACCATGACCGCCATGGCTGCGGCCGCCATGGGCGTGGCCGTGATCCCCGTGGTCGTCGTGCAGGAGCCAGACGCTGGCGAGGTTCACCACGAAGCCGAGGACGGCGATCGGGATGGCCGACCCGAAGCCGATCGGCGCCGGGTGGAGCAGCCGGTCGAGGCTCTCGGCGCCGATCAGCAGGGCGATCAGGCCCAGGATGATCGCGCTGGCGAAGGCCGCCAGATCCCCGAACTTGCCGGTGCCGAAGCTGAACCGCGGATCCGCCGCGTGGCGCCGGGCGAAGCGGTAAGCCAGCGCCGCGATGCCGAGCGCCGCCGCATGGGTCGACATGTGCCAGCCGTCGGCGACCAGCGCCATCGAGCCGTACCAGGTGCCGCCGACGATCTCGACCACCATCGTGGCTGCGGTCAGCGCCACCACCGCCCAGGTCCGGCGCGCGTGCCGGTCATGACGGTCTCCCAGGAACACGTGGCCGTGGCTCCAGGGTTCGAGGGAATGGGTATGCATGCGCGATTCTCCACCGCTGTCCGATCGCAGCAGCATAGAGACACGCGACAGGAACGGGCATTGCTACCGGTGGGTTGTCACGCCGATTTGCTGCAGTGCAGCCCGAAAGGAGCCAGGCATGGCCGAGCAGACGATAGCCCTCAAGGACGATGCGGCCAGCGGCACCAAGCCGGCGCCGCCCTGCACGCTGGTGATCTTCGGGGCCGGCGGCGACCTGACCAAGCGCCTCCTGATGCCCTCGCTCTACAACCTGGCCGGGGCCGGGCTCCTGCCGGAGGGTTTTTCCATCCTGGGCGTCGACCATTCGGACGGCACCGACGAGTCCCTGCGGGACAACCTCACCCAGACCATGGAGGCGTTCAGCAAGGACCCGACCTCGGAGTTCCACGCCGACCACATCGACGCCAAGAGCTGGGGCTTCATCCGCGACCGGCTGCACTACCTGAAGGGCGATTTCGAAAAGCCCGAGACGTTCGCGGCGGTCAAAGACAAGGTGAAGGGCAGCGCGGTGTTCTACTGCGCGGTGGCGGCCCGGTTCTTCGGGACGATCGTGGACGGGCTCGGCCAGGCCGGCCTGCTCAAGCAGGAGGACGGCGATTTCCGCCGGGTGGTGATCGAGAAGCCGTTCGGCTCGGATCTCGCCTCGGCCCGGGAACTCAACGCCCGGATCCTGAAGCAGGCCGACGAGAGCCAGTTCTACCGCATCGACCACTTCCTGGGTAAGGAGACGGTCCAGTCGATCATGGCGTTCCGCTTCGCCAACGGCCTGCTCGAGCCGGTCTGGCGGCGGGAATACATCGACAGCATCCAGATCACCGCGGCCGAGACCGTGGGCGTCGAGGAGCGCGGCGGCTTCTACGAGCCGACCGGGGCGCTCCGGGACATGGTGCCCAACCACATGTTCCAGCTTCTCTGCATGGTCGCCATGGAGCCGCCGAACTCGTTCGACGCCGAGGCGGTGCGCTCGGAGAAGGCCAAGCTCGCCCAGGCCGTCCGGCCGATCCCCCCGGAGGACGCGGTGCGCGGCCAGTACACGGCGGGCACCTCCGAGGGGCGCGACGTGCCGGGCTACCGCGACGAGCCGCACGTCGCCAAGGACTCGGTCACCGAGACCTACATCGCTCTCAAGCTCAACATCGAGAACTGGCGCTGGGCCGGCGTGCCGTTCTACGTCCGCACCGGCAAGCGCATGACCGGGCGGCGCACCGAGATCGCGGTGCTGTTCAAGCCAGCCCCGTTCAAGATGTTCGAGGACACGCCGAACGCCGACCTCGGACCCACGGTGATGCGGATCATGATCGACCCGGACCACGGGGTCGGCACCGAGTTCAACGTGAAGGTCCCGGGCCCAGAGATGAAGATCGGCCGGGTGAGCGCCGCGTTCCGCTACAAGGACTTCTTCGCCGACCAGCCGAATGTCGGCTACGAGACCCTGCTGTACGATTGCATGATCGGCGACGCGACCCTGTTCCAGCGGGCCGACAACATCGAGGCCGGCTGGTCGGCGGTGGATCCGCTGCTCAAGGGCTGGCCGCAGGCGGACGTGAAGCCCTATCCGGCCGGCAGCACCGGGCCGAAGGACGCCGACGACCTCCTGGCCCGGGACGGCCGCCACTGGCTGGGCCTCGACGGCAAGACGGATTGAGGACCGTGACGACCGAATGACCGGACGGTTTCACCCCAGACCCCGAATTGCCGCAGACCGAACGGGAGGCATGGTTCTGCTGTCAAGTACAGGTGGGCTTGGCTTCAGCGAAGGCCGGCCGCCTGATCGGCACGGAAGAGGTCGACGCTCGGTTTGCGGCCAAGCGCGCATCTACGCAGCGACGTCTCGATGCTGCGAAGGACGGTGCCGGTCTGGACGCCCAAGGCGTCCCGACCGCCTGATGCCGCGGTTCGAAACCCAACGCTTTCGCAGTGTCCGGGCCGGCACATGACCCGGTGGTTTCGTAAACGGTGTTGATCCCTCCACCCCGTCATTCCGGGGCCGCAAGGCGGAGCCCGGAATCCATAAACGCAGATCGGGCAGGACCTTGCACCGTCAGCGGCACTGGATTCCGGGCTCGCCTGCGGCGCCCCGGAATGACGGGGAGCGACAGGACCACCTGTGCAAAGGCCCGGCGTCGCCCCTCGAGCAGGATTGGCTGGCTCAAAGATCTTGAAAGGGCTGAGCCCTCTGGGAACCCTGATCTCAGCGCCGCTTGAACGGCAGCATCGCGGCCACGGCGAGGGCGTCGACCCGGTTGTTCAGCGGGTCGCTGGCGTGGCCCTTGACCCAGTGCCAGGCCACCTCGTGGCGGGCGTTGGCCGTATCGATCCGGCGCCAGAGGTCCTCGTTCTTCACCGGCTTCTTGTCGGCGGTGCGCCAGCCCCGGGCCTTCCAGTTGTGGATCCAGCTGGTGATGCCCTGGCGCAGGTACTGCGAGTCCGTGAACAGGTCGACCCGGCAGGGGCGCTTCAATGCCTCCAGGGACTCGATCGCCGCCAGGATCTCCATGCGGTTGTTGGTGGTGTGCGCCTCGCCGCCCGAGAGCTCCTTCTGGGTATCGCCGAAGATCAGGATCGCGCCCCAGCCGCCCGGTCCGGGATTCCCCGAGCAGGCGCCGTCCGTGTAGATCTTCACCCGCATGGGCTCGGTTGCGGTCTCGGTCGTCTCGGTGCTCATCCGTCCCTCAGACCTGCCGCCCGTAATCCCGCGCGTCCCGCGCTTGGCGATGGAATGTGAGCCGGCGATCGAACTCCCGCGGGTCCAGGGGCTTCACCAGGGCGCCGGGCGGCACGTTGAGCCAGTCGACCAGGCGGGTCAGCATGAAGCGGAGCGCCGCGCCCCGGCACAGGATCGGGAGGGCCGCGACCTCGTCGGGCTCCAGGGGCCGCACCGCCTCGTAGCCGGCAATCAACGCCGCGGCCATGTCCCGGTGGAAGCTGCCGTCGGCCTCGAAGCACCAGGCGTTGAGGCAGACCGCGAGGTCGTACGCGAACGCGTCCGTACAGGCGAAATAGAAGTCGATCAGCCCGGAGAGGCTGTCGCCGATGAAGAACACGTTGTCGGTGAACAGGTCCGCGTGGATCACCCCGCCCGGCAGGTCCTGGGGCCAGGCGGCTTCGAGCAGCGCGAGGTCGGCGCGGGTGCGCTCCGCCAGGCCCGGCGTGACCGAATCGGCCTGGGCCTCGGCCTGGGCGAAGAGCGGGCGCCAGGAGTCCACCGACAGGCTGTTCTCGCGCACCATCGCGAAATCGGCACCGGCCGCATGCAGCTCGGCGAGCGCCCGGCCGAGTTCCCGGCAATGCCCGACGCCGGGCGTCTTGACCGAGACGCCCTCCAGGAAGCTGACGATGGCGGCCGGCCGACCGCAGAGCTGCCCGAGCGCCGTACCGGCCCGGTCCCGCACCGGCTGCGGACAGGCGAGGCCGCGCGCGGAGAGGTGCTCCATCAGCCCGATGAAGAACGGCAGGTCCCCCGCCCGCACCCGCTTCTCGTAGAGGGTCAGGATGTAGGAGCCCTGCGTCGTCTGCAGGTAGAAGTTGGAATTCTCGACGCCCTCGGCGATGCCCTTGAAGGAGAGCAGGGTGCCGATGGAATAGGCGGACAGGAACTCGGAGAGCGCCGCGTCGGATACCTCGGTGTAGACGGCCACGTGTTCGCGCTCGTGTTTCTTCTTAGAGTTTCAGGATCGTCGACAGGCTGCACAGCGACCCGACGGACCCGGCTTTCCGACTCGCCGCCTCATCCCGAGGTGCTGCGGAGCATCCCAGCCGGCCGCACGGATCCCCGGAGGTCTCCTCCGAGCCCTCCGCTGCGCCCCGTCACCTCGGGATGAAGGGGGCGGACGGGATAAGCCCCCTCCTGAGTCGGGGCCCGGATCCTGGCGCGGCCTACTCGGCCGCTTCGCTGCGCAATTCGCGCGGCAGCGGGAAGACCATGTCCTCGACCACGGTCGAGACGGTGTCGACGATCACATCGTAGCGCGCGGCGAAGGCCTCGATGATCTCCTCGACCAGCACCTCGGGGGCCGAGGCGCCTGCCGTGAGGCCGAGCTTGCGGATGCCCTCGAAGGCCGGCCAGTCGATCTCCTCGGCGCGCAGCACGAGGCGGGTGATCGGGCAGCCCACGCGCTCGGCGACCTCGCGCAGGCGCTGGGAGTTCGAGGAGTTCGAAGAGCCGACCACGATCAGGGCGTCCACCAGCGGGGCCACCTGCTTCACCGCCTCCTGGCGGTTGGTGGTGGCGTAGCAGATGTCGTCCTTGTGCGGCCCGGTGATGTTCGGGAACTTCTTCTTGAGCGCCTCGACGATGTGGCGGGTGTCGTCGACCGACAGGGTCGTCTGGGTGACCCAGGCGAGGTTGTTGGGATTCTCGGGCGTCAGGGCCTGGATCTGGTCCAGATCCTCCACCAGGGTGATCGAGCCCTTGGGCAGCTGGCCCATGGTACCCACCACCTCGGGATGGCCGGAATGGCCGACCAGTAGCACGTGGCGGCCGCGCTTGTGGTGGATCTCGGCCTCGCGGTGGACCTTGGTGACCAGCGGGCAGGTGGCGTCGATGGTCGTGAGCCCGCGGGAATCGGCGTTGGCCGGTACCGTCTTCGCGACGCCGTGAGCGGAAAAAATCACCGGGGCGCCGCTGTCGGGCACCTCGTCGAGTTCGCGGACGAACACCGCGCCCTTCCGCTTCAGGCTCTCGACCACGTACTTGTTGTGGACGATCTCGTGGCGGACGTAGACGGGGGGCCCGTAGAGGGCGAGAGCCCGCTCCACCACGTCGATGGCCCGCACCACGCCGGCGCAGAAGCCGCGTGGGGCACAAAGCAGGATCTCCAGCGGCGGCTTGCCGGTGGTGCCCTGAGCGGGCGCGAGGGACGCGAGGTCTGCGGTCATGGTGGCGATGTGGCGAGGGCGGGGCTGTCCTGTCAACGGTCCTAGACTGCGAACCGGGCAGGAAGACGACCGCGGAGCGTCCCTGTAGCACGTTTGCCGCGCGTTTTGGACCCGGGGTGCCCGGATCCTTGACCTAGAGCCGCCGAATCCCGGTCACCGCCCCGAAACTGTTCTCCTGGATTCGGGCGACCGCGCCGGCCAGCGGCTCCGCCGCCACCGCCATGTGATGGCCGTTGGCGTGGATCAGCGTCTCGGAGTCGCGCATCAGCCCGACATGGCCGCGCCAGAACACGAAGTCGCCCCGGCGCAATCCGTCGAGGCCGAGCGGCAGCGCCCGGCCCAGGGCCCGCTCCTGCATGTCGGCGTCGCGCGGGCAGGGGAGGCCGGCGGCGTCGAGGCAGAGCTGCACGAGACCCGAGCAATCGAGCCCCAGGCTGGTGCGGCCGCCCCAGAGATAGGGAATCCCGGCGAGCCGCTCGGCCGTGGCCGCGTAGTCGGGCTCGTGCTGCGCCAGCGGGGCGCAGTGGCGCGCGAAGACGTAGCCGTCGGGGGTCTCGAGATAGGCCCCGGCATCGCCGGTGACGACGAGGCGCGCGCCGAGGCTGAGATGGGCGCGCACCGGCCGCTTCAGGTCGGGCTCGGGATACAGGAAGGTGCGCAACGCCGTGACCCTGTGGGTCGGCTCGGGCGCGGCGGGGCCGAGGCAATCGGCCGGCAGGTAGCCGACATAGCCGTCCCGGACGAGCTGCACGAAGGCGAACCCGTCCTGTTCGGCGTAGAGGTCCACGGCGTCGCCGAGCAGCGCCTCGGTGTCGAGCCCGGCCTCCGGCGACGGCGCCCGGCGCAACGG
>NZ_VRVD01000162.1:0-8609 GCF_008040015.1 Methylobacterium sp. WL18
GCGCGGCTGTGCCTGGGCGCCACCGCCACCGATACCGGCGGCTCGATCCGCCAGCCCGCCGCCTTCACCGGCACGGTCGGCATCAAGCCGACCTACGGCCGCTGCTCACGCTGGGGCACCGTGGCCTTCGCATCCTCCCTCGACCAGGCCGGCCCGATCGCCCGCACGGTGCGGGACTGCGCGATCCTGCTCGGCTCGATGGCCGGTCCGGATGCGCGCGACACCACCTGCGTCGACCTCCCGGTGCCGGACTTCGAGGCCGCGGTCGGCCGCGGCGTGAAGGGCCTGACCATCGGCATCCCGAAGGAGTACCGGGTCGACGGCATGCCGCCCGAGATCCAGAAGCTCTGGGACGACGGCGCCGCCTGGCTGAAGGATGCCGGCGCGACGATCAAAGAGATCTCGTTGCCGCACACTGCCTCGGCGCTGCCGGCCTATTACATCGTCGCCCCGGCCGAGGCGTCCTCGAACCTCGCGCGCTACGACGGCGTCCGCTACGGCCTTCGCGTGCCCGGCAAGGATATCGCCGGGATGTACGAGAACACCCGCGCCGCCGGCTTCGGCCGCGAGGTCAAGCGCCGGATCATGATCGGCACCTACGTGCTGTCGGCCGGCTACTACGACGCCTATTACGTCCGCGCCCAGAAGATCCGCACCCTGATCAAGCGCGACTTCGAGGCGGCCTACGCGGCGGGCGTCGACGCGATCCTGACCCCGGCCACGCCGTCCTCGGCCTTCGGGATCGGCGAGAAGGCCTCGGCCGACCCGGTGGAGATGTACCTCAACGACGTGTTCACCGTGACGGTGAACATGGCCGGCCTGCCGGGCATCGCCGTGCCGGCCGGGATCGACGGCCAGGGCCTGCCGCTCGGCCTCCAGCTGATCGGCCGCCCCTTCGACGAGGAGACGCTGTTCGCGGTCGCCCAGGTGATCGAGGAGGCCGCCGGCCGGACCGTCCTGCCAGAGCCCTGGTGGGCATGACCGTCCCCTTCTATCCCTGGACGGTCTGGATCTGGGCCGCGTTCGATCCGGCGCTGATCGTGGTGGCGGTCTATCTCGGCTGGACCGCCAGCCAGTTCGGCAAGGTGTTCATCGCGGCGATCGCGGCGCTCGGCTTCTCGGTCCTGTTTTCGTGGGCGGTGAGCGCGGCCGGCATCCCGTGGCCGGCGCCGATCACGCACGACGGGCCGACCTTCTTCCCGGTGCGGACGATCGCCGCCCTGCTCTGGGCGATGCTCGCCTACGGCGTCCGGCGGACGATCGCCCGGCGCGCTTGATTCTTGGCGCGCGCGGCCCGTAGATGTTCTTCAAGTGTAGGAGCGCGGCACCGGTCGCGATCCCACCCGCGACCTCATCCTGAGGTGACCGCGTCAGCGGGCCTCGAAGGAGCCATCCAGGCTCCGCGCGATCCCTGGAGCCCTCCTTCGAGGCTGCTGCGCAGCACCCTCAGGATGAGGTTGCGGATCGGATCGTGCGGAGACCGCATCACATCCCGGCCCGGACCACCATGAACGCACCTGTCGATCCCAAGAAACTGATCAAGGGCGGCCTGCACGACTGGGAGGTGATCGTCGGCATGGAGATCCATGCCCAGGTCTCCAGCCGGGCGAAGCTGTTCTCCGGCGCTTCGACCGAATTCGGGGCCGAGCCGAACGACCACGTCTCGCTGGTCGACGCCGCGATGCCCGGCATGCTGCCGGTGATCAACGCCGAATGCATCGCGCAAGCCGTGCGGACGGGTCTCGGCCTGAAGGCGCAGATCAACCTGCGCTCGGTGTTCGACCGGAAGAACTACTTCTACCCGGATCTGCCGCAGGGCTACCAGATCTCGCAGTACAAGGACCCGATCGTCGGCGAGGGCGAGGTGCTGGTCGACATGGCCGACGGCACGTCGATCACGGTCGGCATCGAGCGGCTGCACCTGGAGCAGGATGCCGGCAAGTCGCTGCACGATCAGGACCCGCTGCGCAGCTTCGTCGACCTCAACCGCTCGGGCGTGGCGCTGATGGAGATCGTCTCCCGGCCGGACCTGCGCTCGTCTGAGGAAGCCAAGGCCTACGTGACCAAGCTGCGCACGATCCTGCGCTATCTCGGCACCTGCGACGGCGACATGGAGAAGGGTTCGCTCCGCGCCGACGTGAACGTCTCGGTGCGCCGCCCGGGCGAGCCGCTGGGCACGCGCTGCGAGATCAAGAACGTCAACTCGATCCGCTTCATCGGCCAGGCGATCGAGATCGAGGCCCGGCGCCAGATCGCGATCCTGGAAGACGGCGGCAAGATCGACCAGGAGACCCGCCTGTTCGATCCGGGCAAGGGCGAGACCCGCTCGATGCGCTCCAAGGAAGAAGCGCATGATTACCGCTACTTCCCCGATCCCGACCTGCTGCCGCTCGAGTTCGACCAGGCCTATGTCGACGCGCTGGCATCCGGCCTGCCGGAGCTGCCGGACGCCAAGAAGGCGCGGTTCGTGAACGATTACGGCCTGTCGCCCTACGATGCCGGCGTGCTCGTGGCCGAGCGGGCCTCGGCCGACTACTACGAGGCGGTCGCCAAGGGCCGCGACGGCAAGGCCGCGGCCAACTGGGTGATCAACGAGCTGTTCGGCCGCCTCAACAAGGAGGGGCTCTCGATCGACGCGACGCCGGTCTCGGCCGACCAGCTCGGGGCGATCGTGGACCTGATCGGCGAGGGCGTCATCTCCGGCAAGATCGCCAAGGACCTGTTCGAGATCGTCTGGACCGAGGGCGGCGACCCGCGCGCCGTGGTCGAGAGCCGCGGCATGAAGCAGGTCACCGACACCGGCGCCATCGAGGCGGCGATCGACCAGATCATCGCGGCCAACCCCGACAAGGTCGCCCAGGCGAAGGAGAAGCCGACCCTGCTCGGCTGGTTCGTCGGCCAGACCATGAAGGCGACCGGCGGCAAGGCGAACCCGGCGGCGGTCAACGCGCTGCTGAAGGACAAGCTCGGCATCGCCTGAGGTCAATCCGGCGAAGCGCGCCCCACCCGGTCTTGCGACGCGCGCCTTGCCGGACGATGTCTCCCGGCCTCGTGTGTTGGCTTGAGAGGTCCAGGCCGGTCGGCCTCATCTCGGGCGCGGACATTGGGGCTGGCAGTCGTCCCACCACGACGTAAGCCCGCCGCGGCGACACCGGGCGGTAGATGACCGTTCTGGATCTAATGGAAACCGCGGCGGAAGCGGCGCAAAGTGGGGCCTTTCGCGCATTCGAAGACGGACCATCGCTTGGCCGCTTCTGCGCCCCTGAGGCCGCTTCCGTCCGGTTGTTCGTCTGATGCCGCTGGATTCCGGGCCGAACCTGTCCCGAAGCCGTCTAGGCGGCGTCACGCTGCGGTGGAGTCATCCCTGTCTCCTCCTGCTTCCGGCAACCGACCCGGTACAGCACATTCCCGATGTGCCGGCCGTCGATCCGGCTCGTGTTCGGTATTGCTGAACACATCCGAAGATTGCGCCGGCTTAGAATGCGCGTCAACACGCAATGTCCGGCCGCGCTTAATATTTTCAGGGTTCGCGCGCACCCGCTGCAACGCGGCATCGCCGGTTCAAAGACTTACGGGACACCGCACGGCGCCGCAAAAGTTTCCGTCGTGCCCGTCTGGATCGACCGCGTTCTACTTGCCGGCACCCATGTTGTTCTCGACCAGAAATCGGATGCCGCGTTCGAAGGATTCGTCCGTGTCGCCGCGCAGGTCGACGCTGTAGGCCTTCTCCGGGGCGTTTCCGGAGAGCGGCTTGACGTAGACATTCAGGTTCAAGATCAGGTTCGAAACCTTCTGGACCTCACCGGTGATCGCCACGTCGGCGCCGAGCTTGCGGGCGAAGGCGTCTGCGCAGCCGTTGCAGCGGCGCAGGTCGGCGCTCTTGGCGACCTCGTCCTTCACCGGGTCGGTCGGCACGACCACGAACAGGCCCTTCGTCTGCAGAAGGTCGCGCAATTGGTCGCTGGTGCGTTCGAGCCGCGCCCGGTCCGCTGCGTCGCCCGGCACGGGGGAGAGGTTGGAGAACTGAAAGTCGAACACCGCGGCCTTCTCGGGAGCCGCTAGGGCAGGACCCGCCGCACACCAAACGGCGACTGCGGTGAACACGGTCCGGAACATGGTCGCCTCCTCGGCGGCGCGCTTCTCGCGTCTGTGCAGAACCAACGGGCAGGACCGAGGTTCGCTCATACGATCGGGCGGCACGATGCGGTATCTTCCTCTCGCACCGAGTCGCCGGATGGTGGGAAAGCCAGGACAGATGCCCGACGCACACAACTTGCTCGCATTCGCAGCCGTTGCCGTCGGGATGGTCCTGACTCCGGGACCGAACATGGCCTACGTGATCTCGCGTTCGATCTGCCAGGGTAGGGCCGCCGGGTTCGTATCCCTCGGCGGCGTCGCACTCGGCTTCGTCGCCTATATGCTGTGTGCCGCGTTCGGCATCACGGCCCTGCTCCTGGCCGTACCCTATGCCTACGATGCCGTTCGCATGGCGGGCGCGCTATATCTGCTGTGGCTCGCCGTGCAAGCCGTACGCCCGGGGGGTCGTTCGGCGTTTCAGGTCAAAGACTTGCCGCCGAGTAGCCCGGTCAGGCTGTTCGCGATGGGATTGTTGACCAACCTGCTGAATCCCAAGATCGCGATCGTGTATCTCTCGCTGTTGCCGCAATTCATCGATCCCGCAAACGGCAGCGTCCTGAGCCAGGCTCTCGTCCTCGGCACGACGCAGATCGTCATCAGCCTGATGATCAACGCGATCTTCATCGTGTCCGCGAGTGCGATCGCGAGGTTCTTCACGCATCGGCCTTCGTTCGCCACCCTGCAGCGCTGGGTGATGGGAACGGTGTTCGCGGCGCTCGCCGTCAGGATGGCGACCGAGTCACAGCGCTGACACGGCGACGGCGGCGCACGACCGAATAGGGCGGCAACGACCTGTCGGAACGAAGCTCCTAACGCGCCCCGGTCTGGACGTCTGTCTGCGAGCCCGTGAAGGCGGAGACCCGGTTGCGCAGATCCATGAACCACGTCGGCATCGGGGCGCGGCCGTCGCCCACCACCACGGTGGCGGTCATGCCGGCGACCAGCGGCACGTCGGCGGGCTTGCGGTCGATGCGGACGCGAACCGGGACCCTCTGGGCGAGGCGCACCCAGGTGTAGACCGGGTTCACGTCCGGCAGGCCCTGGGTGCTCGCTGCGGCATTCGCCGTCGAGATGCCGAGGGTGATGCTCTCGACCGTCCCGGTGAGATGCGGGTCGTAGCCCATCAGCTTCACGTCGGCCGCGTCGCCGACATGGATGTTGGCCATCTTGGTCTCCTCGAAATAGCCGTCGATCCAGAATGAATCCGTATCGACGATGCTGATGTTCGAGGTGCCGGTGCGGGCGTAGTCGCCGACCCGCATCAGCAGGTTGGTGACGCGCCCGTTCACCGTGGACTTCACCTGGGTCCGTTCGAGGTTGACCTTGGCCTGCCGCAGCTGCGCCTGCGCGCTCTCGAGCGCCGCCTCGGCGATCTTGGCGGTCCCGGCGAATTGCTGCTTCTCCTCGATGGAGGTCGACACCGTGGTGAGCGCCTGGCGCCGGGCCGATTGCGCGTTCTTCACCTGAAGGTCGGCCTCCCTGTTCTTCACCTCGGCATCGGCCGAGGTGACGCCGACCTCGAAATCGATCGGATCGATCACGTAGAGCAGGTCGCCCTTCCGGACGAGCTGGTTGTCCTGCACGCGCAGCGCCACGATCTGCCCGGAGACCTGCGGGGCGATGTTGGCGACCTGCACGCGGACCCGGCCGTCCCGGGTCCACGGCGCCGCCACGTAGAACTCCCACACGAACCAGGCGGCCGCGAAGGCGACGAGCAGGATCACGCCCGTGGCGGCGAGCCGGAGGAGCTTCCCGGCGCGGCCCCGCCGCGCGGTGAGGGGCGGCGGATCGGACGGCCCCGGCGCCTCCTCGCGGTGGGCGGCTCTGGGATCGTCCTCGTCGGCGGTTGTGGCAGGCATCAGATGAACGCGATCAGGAGGGCGAGGACGCAGACGTAGATGCCGGCCTCGGCGAGCGGTGCGTTGGCGACGTAGCGGCTGAACCGGATCCGGGCAAAGACCCAGCGCAGGCCGAGGAGGATCACGAAGGCGGCGAGCGCGTAGGCGACGAAGGAGGAGATCAGCACCCCACCGATATGGATATCCTCATACATGCCGGTTTCGCGCCAATTCCTGCGTCAGAACACTGCGATATCGAGGCGCCGGAGGACGCGTCGATGGCGCGCGATGGTGCGGGCCGCGGTCACCAGGTCGCTGGCGGCCCGAGCGGTCGTCAGCCGCAGGATCCGGTCCTCCTGCGAGGCCGCCCGGATCAGATCCCGTGCCGCACTCTCCAGCGCCCTGTCGTCACCGGTGGCGAGGCCGGCACGGGCCCGCTGGATCGCGGCCCGCAGCGGCTCGACCGCCCAGAGCCGCCGCAGCTCCGCATGGGCCCGCGCGGCCGAGGCTTCGAGCCGGGCCAGCGCGAAGGCATGCGCCAGGCTCGCCCGGCGCACCGCCCCGCTGCCGGAACTGTACCCGGCGAATTGGAACAACCTGTCGGCGTTGAGGCTCGTGCGGGTGGTCGCGTCCCCGCCTTCTCCGACCAGGGCGTCGGCCAGCGCCCGCTGGGCCGAATCCAGCGCGTAGACCCGCTGCCGCTCCGGCGTGACCGGCAGCAGCAGGCGTACCACGATCGACAAGATGATGGCGGCGACCACGACCAGGAACGCGTTCAGCAGGAAGCTCTGGGCGTCGTAGGTCTGGGGGTTGGACGGGCCGAGCAGGACCGGGAAGAACACGATCACGATGAAGCCGATGCCGAAGGTCTTCGGGTTCAGCGACAGGAAGCAGCCGAAGAAGATCACCGGCGCCATCACGATGGCGAGCATCGGGAAGCCCTGGACGCCGTCGAGGAACACGAACCGGGCGATGCCCGCAAACGTCGCGGCCAGCGTCATCCCGATCACCACGCCGTTGGCGAACTTCCTGGGATTCGGCGTCGAAGAGGAGAGCGATGCGGTGGCCGCGACCTGGACCAGCGCGAAGGACGCCTGTGGGAGCCCGAGCGCCACGAAGGCGGCGGCCGTGATGGCGAAGCCGATCGCCACCCGCAGGGCCCCGCGCAGGGCCACCGGGAAGTCCCGGTGCGTCGGCAGCCTGGCGTCGCGCAGGGGCCGATGCCCATCGGCCACCGCCTGAATCCCGTCCTGCGCGAAGGTGGCCGCGCAGGCCACGTCGAGCGCGCGTTGCAGGACGACGACCTCGTCGACGGGCCGGTTGCCGTCGCGGATCGCGGCGTCCACCAGCTCCCGCAGGCGCGCGTCGTCCCGCTCCAGGGTCTCCGGGGCGGGGTCCTCGGCGACGCGACGGCAGATTTCGAGCGCCTCATCGACCGCGGGACTGCGCGTGCGCAGGCAGGCGGCGGCCGCGGCAACCGCCCGGATCGCCGCCGCCAGGACGTAGAGCGCCGCGATGCAGCTGCGCGCCCCTGCGGCCCGCCAGGGTCCGTCGTCGAGTTCGCCCGCGATGGCGCTGGCATCGGCCCGCATCGGCGCGATGGTGCGGATCAGCGCGGCGGTCCGCGATGCGCCGAGATCGCCCTTCGCCAGGGTCTCGCGGGCATAGGCGCGGGTGTCGTCCCAGGCCTTGCGCAATTGCGGCAGCAGCGTCTGCCACGTGCTGGGCGAGGCGAGGGCGTCGTTGATGAAGGTGATGACGAGGATGCCCAGCACGATGACGGCCACGCGGGACACCGCGGCATCGAAGGTGCCCTGTGGCGCGTCGATCTGGCCGAGGGCGACGATCGCAACCGTGTAGCCCGACAGCATCGCCCCGTAAGCCCGGGTATCTTGGAGATACTGCGCGGTGAACACGCACAGCCCTAGCCAGACCGTGAACGAGACCAGCAGCAGGACCCGGTCCTGGCCGAACAGCGCCATGAACAGGATCGACACGGCGGCACCGATCAGCGTGCCCGCGAGGCGGTAGACGGCCTTGGAGATCGCCTGACCGCGCTTCGGCTGCGCGAGGATCGCCACGCAGGTGGCCGCCGACGAGGCGCTGTCGAGCTGGAGCCAGAACGCGGCGGCCAGCGCCAGCATCATGGCGATCCAGATCCGCAGCGCGAACGCCCAGGCCGCGGGCTTGGGCACCCAGGCATCGAGGAAGCCGATCAGCCGGTCGATGGTGGTCGCCCGCTGCGGGGGCGAGCCGGACTGGACCGAGACCTCAGCCATGCCGCACCGGGTCCGGCGGGCTTGCGCAGGGGCGCTGCCAGAACCGGGAGGAACGCCGGCACGATGGCATCGACCAGCCTCGCCGATGGGGCGCTGGGGCTGCCGCAGACGGCCGGAGCGCCTGCCGATCCATCATGTCAGCACCGAACCCCGCCCACGCTCTGACCAGCAACGAACGAGAAGCGCGGCGGTTCGCGCTGCTGTCAAGCTTTGTCGCCGCCTTTCAACCGCTTGTTGCAGCTGCTCCAGTATTGGGGCCATTTCGGCCCCTGGGCGGTCTTCTGTGCGTCGGTGAGGGCGCGCCACTGGGCGCCGCACGTCTTCTGCCGCTCGCGGGCGGCGCTCTGCCCGGCGC
>NZ_VRVD01000163.1:0-8597 GCF_008040015.1 Methylobacterium sp. WL18
CCCCGCGGCCGACGAGCCGCGCCGCCACCACCGGATCTGCACGCTGGTTCGGCCGCCGGAACCGGCCGGGCTCGCCGCCGCGATCGACGAGGGCGGCCCCCGCCACGTCGACAACCTGGCCTTGTGCACGCAGCCGGGCATCTTCTCCTGGGATCGGCTCGATCCCGGTACCGCGCTCCTCTTGGCCAACCTTCCGGCGATGAAGGGGCGGGGCGCCGATCTCGGCTGCGGCCTCGGGATTCTGTCCCGGGTGATCCTGAACTCGCCCGCCGTCACGGCGCTGACTCTGGTCGAAGTCGATCGCCGCGCCGTCGAGATGGCGCATCGCAACGTCGCAGACCCGCGCGCCACGATCGTCTGGGCCGACATCCGGGCGGCCGGGACGGTCCCGGGGAGCCTCGACTTCGTCGTCATGAACCCGCCGTTCCACGACGGCGGCACCGAGGACCAGGCGCTCGGCCGTACCTTCATCGCCCGGGCCGCCGAGGCGCTGCGGAAGGGTGGCACGCTGTGGCTCGTGGCCAACGCGCATCTCCCGTACGAGACCGCCCTGGGGGCGGCCTTCCGCGATGTCGCGGTCAGGGTGCAGGCCGGAGGCTACCGGGTCTACGAGGCGCGCCGATGAAGGCGACGAAGTCCGTCCGACTCGACAAGCTGCTCGCTAACCTCGGCTATGGATCGCGCCGAGAGATCCAGAATCTGGCGCGGGGCGGCGCGATCCTGCTGGACGGCGCGGAGGTGGCGGATGCCGGCGACCGGATCGCCCTCGATCCCGACCTCCCGCAGCGGCTGACCATCGACCGGGCACCGGTCGATCCGCTGCCGGGGCTGTGCTTGATGCTGCATAAACCGCTGGGCGTGACCTGCTCGCACAAGGAGGCCGGTCCGCTGGTCTACGGGCTGCTGCCGGAGCGCTGGCGCCGGCGCGATCCGCCGCTCTCCACGGTGGGCCGTCTCGACAAGGAGACCTCGGGGCTGCTGCTGCTCACCGACGACGGCGCGCTGCTGCACAAGATCATCGCCCCGAAGGCGAACGTGGCGAAGCGCTACCGAGTCGCCCTGGACCGGCCGCTCGACGGCACCGAGGCGGCGACCTTCGCGTCCGGCACGCTGATGCTGGAGGGCGAGGACCGGCCGTTGCTGCCGGTGCAGCTGGAGGTGGAAGATCCGACTCATTGTGCGGTCACGCTGACCGAGGGCCGCTACCACCAGGTCCGCCGGATGTTCGCGGCGGTCGGCAACCATGTCGTGGCACTGCATCGGGACCGAATCGGGGGGCTCGACCTGCCGACCGACCTCCCCGCCGGGGGGTACCGCGTGATGAACGAGACCGACGTCGCGGCGGTGTTTACCGGCCCTTGAAGCACCCTGCCGACTGGATACCGGATTAGTGGCGCGATCCAGCGGGCGCGACCACGGCACCGAGAATCGTCAGGGTTTGAAGACCGATCAATCCGGCTACCCGGCGCACGATCTCGGCACCGGTCTCCGCCAATTCGGCACGCAGATCCGCCCTCGCGACGAGATCGCCCTGGAGCACCTCAACCATGGCATCGGCCAAACCTTCAGCCCGCTCGGGTGAAAGCTTGGCCTTGTCCCGGATTGTCCGGGCGAACTTCAGCGTATCGAATGCTACGGCAGCCAACGGGGCATTACCAAAGCCTAGTGCGACAGGTTGCAAATGCCTTGAGCCGCCCCTTGCGCGTCACCCGAATCCTTGCATCGGGCGCCGGCCTCTGCTAAGCGCCCGCCCATCCCACACGCGGAGCCGGCCTCATGCCTGAATGAGGCGTCTTCCGGTGGCCGCCCGAATTCTTGGGCGGCTGCATCCCTCCGCGGCGGATCCAACCGGAGAGTACAAAGATATGGCCGTCGATTTCTCTATGCGTCAGCTGCTCGAGGCGGGCGCCCATTTCGGTCACCAGTCGCACCGCTGGAACCCGAAGATGCAGCCGTACATCTTCGGCACCCGCAACAACATCCACATCATCGATCTGGCCCAGACCGTGCCGGCGCTGCACACGGCGCTGCAGGCGGTGAGCGACACGGTCGCCAAGGGCGGTCGCGTGCTGTTCGTCGGCACCAAGCGCCAGGCCGCCGACACGATCGCGGACGCCGCCAAGCGCTCGGCCCAGTACTACGTGAACTCCCGCTGGCTGGGCGGCATGCTCACCAACTGGAAGACCATTTCGGGCTCGATCTCGCGCCTGCGCAAGGTCACCGAGACGCTGGAGACCGGCGGCCCGGGCCTGACCAAGAAGGAGCGCCTGATGCTGTCCCGTGAGAAGGACAAGCTCGAGAAGGCGCTGGGCGGCATCAAGGACATGGGCGGCGTGCCGGACCTGCTGTTCGTGATCGACACCAACAAGGAGCAGCTGGCGATCAAGGAGGCGAACCGCCTCGGGATCCCGGTGGCCGCGATTGTCGACACCAACTGCAACCCGGACGGCATCACCCACATCGTCCCGGCCAACGACGACGCCGGCCGCGCCATCGCCCTCTACTGCGACCTGATCGCAAAGGCTGCCATCGACGGCATCTCGCGGGCCCAAGGCTCGTCGGGCATCGATCTGGGCGCCTCCGAGGAGCCGCAGGCCGAGGAGCTGCCGGCTAACGACGCCGCCGCCGTCACGGTCGAGTCCGACGCGCTCGATCCGGCCGACGTGGCGATGCTCGCCGAGACCACCGAGCATTTCGAGCTGCTCGCCGCTCCGCGCGGCGCGCCGGACGACCTGACCAAGCTTCACGGCGCCGGTCCGCAGATCGTCCAGAAGCTCAACGATGCCGGCATCTACCATTACTGGCAGATCGCCGCGATGACGCCCGAGGAGGTCGCCAAGGTCGATTCCGACCTGAAGCTCAACGGTCGCATCGACCGCGACTCGTGGGTCTCGCAGGCTCGCGGCTTCGTCGAGGCCGCCGCCGCGGTGTAAGCCTTCCGGACCTCGCGGCGCCCCGGTGATCGGGGTGTCGCGGATCCAACCTTATCGGGCCCGGCCGCTCACCCGCGTGCCGGGCCTCTCTCATCCAGACCATACGAAAGGGACCGCCATGGCCAACATCACCGCCGCGATGGTGAAGGAGCTCCGGGAGAAGACCGGCGCGGGCATGATGGACTGCAAGGGTGCGCTCAACGAGACGCAGGGCGACATCGAGGCGGCCATCGACTGGCTGCGCAAGAAGGGCCTCGCCAAGGCCGCCAAGAAGGCCGGCCGCGTCGCCGCCGAGGGCCTTGTGGCCGTGGAGTCCGCCGGCCATCACGCCGCGATCGTCGAGGTGAATTCCGAGACCGACTTCGTCGCCCGCAACGACGCCTTCCAGGCTTTCGCCCGCGAGGCCGCCAAGATCGCCCTCAACACGGACGGCACGCTTGAGGGTCTCCAGGCCGCCCATTTCCCGGGCGCCACCGAGACCGTCTCAGAGAAGCTGCAGAGCCTGATCGCCACGATCGGCGAGAACATGAACCTGCGCCGGGTCGCCAAGCTTGAGGTGAAGAAGGGCGTCATCGCCTCCTACGTCCACAGCCAGGTCGCCGACGGCCTCGGCAAGATCGGCGTGCTGGTGGCGCTCGAGTCCGAGGGTGACGTCGAGGCCCTGTCGGCGCTCGGCCGCCAGATCGCCATGCACGTCGCCGCCACCAACCCGGTGGCGCTCGACGCCTCGGGCGTCGACGCCGCGACCCTGGAGCGCGAGTCCAACATTCTGCGCGAGAAGAACGCCGGCAAGCCGGATCACGTGCTCGCCAAGATCGTCGAGAGCGGCCTGAAGAGCTACTACAAGGAGGTCACCCTCCTGGAGCAGCCCTTCGTGCACGACGGCTCGAAGACGGTCAGCCAGGTGCTCAAGGAAGCCGCTGGCAAGGTCGGCGGCGCCGTCGCCTTGACCGGCTTCGTCCGCTACGCCCTGGGCGAGGGCATCGAGAAGGAAGACGGCCCGGACTTCGCCACCGAGGTCGCTCAGCAGGCCGGCCGCGCCTGATCCTTTTCGGACCTCCGGGTTCAGAAATCCAAGACCCCGTCCGGTGAGAGCCGGGCGGGGTTTTTTATGGACGGGGGCTACGATCTGAACGTCAGCCGCTTGGCCCTTCGCGGGCGGCGGCCGCCTCGACCCGTCCCCTCAACGCCTATCGACCACGGCCCACGAATGGGCGATCATCGCGGCATCTGGTGCACGGTGCCGACGTTCAGCCCGTGCCTCTATGGTGTCTGTGGGTCCAGCATGACCCAAAGGCGCTTGATCCGACCCTCGACGACTTCTGCGATGTCTGAGCCGGTGACAGTGACCGGGCCATCCTGTGGGCCGGCATGCCAGTGCAGAACGCCGAACCCGTGATGCCCGGTGGCAGCGCCATCGGGCACGAAGCGGAAGTTTGGCCCGAACTGCTCGAGGAGCTTGCCGGCGACGGCGGAAATTGCGGCGCGCCTCCTGACGACGTCCGCCGGCTCGTACATGACCGGATCGTCAACGAAGAGCTCATCCAACGCGTGCTCACGCTTGGCGCTGTCGCGTTCGTTGAACACCCGTTCGAGGTTCGCCCGAAGGAGGCGGTCGTAGTCCGGTTCATCTGGCGTCGAGGCAGTCGTTCCGTCCGGCACGGCGCATCCTTTCGCGGTGGCGATCCGGGTTGCGAGCCTATCTTCGGATACGGCGGGTTAGAAGGTCCGGACGGCGCCTTCCGAAGAACTGAAGTGCTTGCTTCGCCCGGGAACGGACGGGCGGATCTCCACCCGTCGCGGAGCATCGAGATGCCGCGCGGGTCGCGGTGGGATCGTCATCCCCGACGCCCCGTGCTGCAGCGCACACGCAGTTCGATACGGCCGCGCTACATGCCATCCATGGCTTTGAAAACCTTTTCCTACCTGATGATCGGCGTGTTCGCGTCCGGTCTGGTCATGACGCTTCTGGGCTCCGTCGGGCTGTTCGCCGGTAGCTGACACGCGACGCCGGCGTGACCGCTTCAGTCATGCCGGCGCTGCATCGACCCAGGCGCGCCCGTCCCACAACCGGACCCGGACGGTGGCGCAGCCCTCCGCGACGATGATGCGATTATAGGAATTCGGCTCTTTGCCGCGCAGCCGCGTCGAGGTCGCCGAGCCGGCCTGAACGGTCAGCAGACGCCTGGGGCGTGATCGGACCAGGGCCCGGCCGAGCATCTCGGGGATAGATCCCTCTGCTTCCGCGTAGCGCGCGTAATGCCGATGCAGGTGCCCGGCGAGCGTCAGCCCCACACCGTACCGGCGGAATACCGCCAGGGCTCGATCCGCGTGCCCGACTCGACGCGCTTCCACGTCCCAGGGCGGCGGCAGGAACGGGTGGTGGCCGACCACGATCTTGAACAAGCGGTCGGGCATCGCCGCGAGACGGACCTCCGCTCGAGCAAGCTGACGGCGGCGGATCACGCCATGCGACCAATCCGGCTCCGGCGCCCAGCGCCGCACGGTGTTGAGGCAGACGATCCCGATCTCGGCGTCCTCGAAACACGGCTCGGTCTCGACCGCGATGGCGTGCCGATAGCGCGTGAAGGGTGACACGAAGCGCTGGACCAGCCGGAACGGCGAGATGTCGTGGTTGCCCGGCACCCCGATCCAGGGCGGTGCCAGACGACCGAGGAAGGCCCGGGCCTGCGCGAATTCCGATGGGCGCGCGGCCATGGTGAAGTCGCCCGACGCCACGATCAGGTCCGGGGCATCGGCGTTCAATTCGTGGACCAGGGCCTCCACCACGGCCGGGTCGGTCCGGCCGAAATGCAGGTCGGATATGTGGCTGATCCGTCTCACCGGTGTTCGACCGTCTGAGGGACGATCACGGTCAGCGCCTGTCGGTGGATTCGGTAGCGCAGCGGCGTGGGGATCAGCATCACCTCGCCGTCGTGCATGACCCGCAGCGCCCGGCTCTCCGATGCGATGGTGAGGTTGGCGGCCGGCAGCCGTTCCACGTCCGGCAGCCGCCGCCAGTCGCCCAATGCGAAGCCGAGGGCGAGGCGGAGGGTCCGCGACAGGGAAAGCTGCGCCAGGACGTAGAGGGTGAGCTGCCCGGCATCCACTGGCGCCCGCACCAGCACGTGGCCGGGCCGCTCGACATAGTCGCCGATCACCACCGCCAGCAGCCGGAACCGCCAGGTCCGCGCCACGCCGTCGATCGTGCCGGTCACGGTCACCCGCGGATAGCGGCCCAGATGGCGCAGAACCCCCAGGATCCAGCGCAGCAGGCTGCGGAGACCGAGGTGCCGGCGGTGCAACTCCCGGTGCCGTGTGACCCGTGCCGGCAGGCCGAGCGCCGAGTTGATCAGGAACGTGCGGCCATTGACCTCACCGACGTCGATCCGCCGCCGGGTGCCCGAGACGAGGGCTGCCACCGCGGCATCGATATCGAGCGGCACGCCGAGGTCCCGGGCCAGGAGATTCAGCGTGCCGAGCGGCAGGATGCCGAGCGGTGTCGTCTTTCCGACGAGGGCGGCGGCCGCGCACGCGATGGTGCCGTCGCCGCCGGCGACAACCAGGGCATCGATATCGGGCTCCGACGCGGCGGCGGCGATCCGCAACGACAGGGGCGCCCCGCGGTCGGCCTCCCCCAGGGGCTCGATCCCGGCCGCCACGAGCTTCTCCCGGATCGCCTCCGGCGTCGTGCCGGACGCCACCGCCCCGGAGGCGCCGTTGATGACGAGTGCGATGCGCATGGAATCCCGGGCGTCCATTCCGATGGCGGGCCCCGCTCCTCTGCCAAAGCTGCACGTCGATCGCGTGTCGGTGGGAAATCGTCCCCGTGATCCCCGCCGGGATCGGCGTCCGCCCCTCGACGCCGATCCCGCGGCTGACGTAGAAGCCTCGCGGGTTCGCGCGATGCGGTGGGGAGCCGGAGATCGAGATGCCGGAAGCGACGCCGTTTCGCCGTATCCTCCTCAAGCTGTCGGGCGAGGCCCTGGCCGCCCCGGACGGCTACTGGCTCCATCCGCCGACGCTGGCGGCGCTCGCCGAGGACATCGCCCGCACCATCGAGTCCGGGGCGGAGATCGCCATCGTGGTCGGTGGCGGCAACATGATCCGCGGCGCCCGCATCTCGGCGGCCGGCTGGATCGACCGAGCGACCGGTGATTCCCTGGGCATGATGGCCACGGTGATGAACTCGCTGGCGATCGAGACCGCGCTCAACGCCGCGGGCGTGCCGGCCCGGACCATGTCGGCGGTGTCGATGCCCACGATCTGCGAGACCTATGCCCGCCAGCCGGCCCTGCACCACCTCGACAAGGGCCAGGTGGTGGTTCTGGCCGGCGGAACCGGCAACCCGTTCTTCACCACCGACACCGCCGCGGTTTTGCGCGCCGCCGAGCTGCGCTGCGACGCCGTGCTCAAGGCGACGCAGGTGGACGGCGTCTACTCGGCCGACCCGAAGAAGGACCCGAGCGCCACCCGCTACGACCGCCTGACCCATGACGAGGCGATCGCCCGCGACCTCAAGGTGATGGACACCGCGGCCTTCGCGCTCGCCCGCGAGAGCCGGCTGTCGATCGTGGTCGGCTCGTTGCATCCGCCGAGCTCGATCGCCGGGATCCTGTCCGGCGAGGCGCCCTCGACCCTTGTGGCGCCCTGACCCGACAGCCCTAGAGGTTTGCGGCACCGGGAAAATTCCGCCATTGAGGCCGCGACTGCCCGTACCGGGCGAGAAGACGACGTCAGATCTGTCGGGACCACGACCATGGCCACACCGGAATTCGACCTCAACGACATCAAGCGCCGCATGCAGGGCGCGGTCGCGTCGCTCTCCAAGGATCTCGGATCCCTGCGGACCGGACGGGCCACGCCCTCGCTGCTCGATCCGATCCAGGTCGATGCCTACGGCTCGTCGATGCCGATGGCGCAGGTCGCAACCGTGAGCGTTCCGGAGCCGCGGCTCCTGTCGATCTCGGTCTGGGACCGTAGCATGGTCACCGCTGTCGAGAAGGCGATCCGCGAATCCGATCTGGGCCTCAACCCGCAGACCGAGGGCCAGACCATCCGGCTGCGCATCCCCGAGATGAACGAGCAGCGCCGCAAGGAGATGGTCAAGGTCGCCCACAAGTACACCGAGGAGGCACGCGTCGCCGTGCGCCACGTCCGCCGGGATGGGCTCGACCACCTCAAGAAGCTCCTGAAAGACAGCGCCATCTCGGAGGACGACGAGAAGCGCCAGGCCGCCGACGTGCAGAAGGCGACCGACCAGTACATCGCCGAGATCGACGGCGTGCTGGCCTCGAAGGAGAAGGAGATCATGCACGTCTGAGGCGAAGGCCGAGACGCGCGTGACCCCCACCGCAACCCCGGTCGCCCGCCCCTCCGGGCGGCGCGAACTCTGGCTGCGCGTCGCCTCGGGCGTGGTGCTCGCACCCGCGATCCTGGCGGCCCTCGTCTATGGCGGTTGGCCCTTCGCGGGGATCTGGCTCGCCGCCGGCATCATTGGCTTCGCCGAGTGGATGGTGATGAGCCGGACCGAACCGCGTGAGGTGCTGATCGCGCTCGGCGCGGCGACGCTCGCCGCCCTGTTGCTGTGTCAGCGCGGCGGCGCGCCCGCCCTCGCCTGCATCGCCGTCCTGCTCCTCGGGGCCGCGGCTTGCGCCACAGTGG
>NZ_VRVD01000164.1:0-8574 GCF_008040015.1 Methylobacterium sp. WL18
GCGGTCCGGGCGCTGACGCTGGCGGCCGCCGGGACGCCCGCGCGGATCCCGGCGCTTCCCGCCTCCCCGTTCGGCATCGTCTGAGGACAGACCGCATGACCGCGACCGCCACACCCCAGACCTCCGCCGCCGGCACCCGCCAAGGCTCCAGCATCGGCCAGCCGCTGACCCGGCGGGACGGCCCGCTCAAGGTGACCGGCCAGGCAAGGTTCTCCGCCGACAACCTGCCCCCCGGCACGCTGCACGCGGCGCTCTGCGTCGCCCGGATCGCCAAGGGCCGGGTCACCGGCCTGAACCGGTCCGCTGCCGAGGCCCATCCCGGCGTCGTCGCGGTGATGACCCCGGAGAACGCCCCGAAACTCGCCCAGGACCCGGACGCCAAGGCCGGGCCGTTCATCTTCCGCCTGGACCTGCTGCAGAACGACCGGGTCCGCTACGCCAACCAGCCGATCGCCGTGGTGATCGCCGAGACCCTGGAGGCCGCCACCGAGGGCGCGCGCCTGCTGGCGCCGACCTACGCGAGCGAGACGCCGCGCATCGGCCTCGATTCCGGCGAGGTATTCACCCCGGATTCGGTGGGCGTCGGCGCGGCCCCGTCCGAGAGCGACGGCGACGTCGAGGCGGGCCTGGCATCCGCGTCGCGCACCATCGCGGCCACCTACGAGACCCCGGCCCAGTACCACAACGCCATGGAGCCCCACGCGGCCCTGGCCCAGTGGGACGGCGACCGGCTGACCCTGCACATGCCGACCCAGGGGCTGGCGATCTCGCAAGGCCGGCTCGCCGGGCTGTTCGGGATCAAGCCCGACGACATCCACATCGAGAGCCCCTATCTCGGCGGCGGCTTCGGCTCGAAGGGCGTGCCCTCGGGGCCGCAGGTGCTCGCCTGCATGGCGGCCCGGATGGTCGGGCGGCCGGTCAAGCTGGTGCCGACCCGCTCCCAGATGTACGGCCCGATGGGCCATCGCGGCCCGACCCGGCAGACGCTCCGCCTCGGCACCGACGCGGCCGGCAAGCTCACGGCGCTCGACCACCACATCCTCACCGCCTCCTCGAGCTTCGACGACTTCTTCGAGCCGGCCGGCCGGGCGACCAGCACCCTCTACGCCAGCCCGGCCATCGCGATCCGGCACGAGGCGGTGCGGCTCGACACCGGCACGCCCCTGTTCATGCGTGCCCCGGGCGAGGCCACCGGCAGCGTCGCCCTCGAGAGCGCGCTGGACGAGATGGCGCACGAACTCGGCATGGACCCGCTGGAGTTCCGGCTCGCCAACTACGCCGAGGTCGAGCCGATCACCGGCAAGCCGTTCTCGTCCAAGGCCCTGCGCGCGTGCTACCAGCGCGGCGCCGAGGCGTTCGGCTGGGCCGGACGCCCGCTCCAGCCCCGTCAGACCCGGGACAAGGACGGCTTTTTGGTCGGCATCGGCATGGGCACCGCCACCTTCCCGGCCCTGATCTTCGAAGGCATGGCGCGGGCCGAGATCCGCGCCGACGGCACCGGCACGGTGGAGCTCGGGGCGATCGACATGGGCCAGGGCGCCTGGACCGCGCTCGCCCAGATCGCCGCCGACGGGCTCGGGATCGGCATGGAGGCCCTCACCTTCCGGATGGGGTCGTCCGATCTTCCGAATGCCGGCATCGCGGGCGGCTCCGGCCACACCGCCACGGCCGGCAACGCGATCCACGCCGCCGCCCAGGACGTGATCGCCCAGCTGGCCAAGCTCGCCACCGACGACCCCGCCTCCCCGCTTTACGGCGCCGGCAATGCCGGCGTCGCCGCGGCGGGCGGGCGCCTGACCCGGCAGGACGATTCGAGCCGGAGCGAGTCCTTCGCCGACATCCTCAAGCGGGCCGGGCGGGCCAGCATCGAGGGCCAGGGCAAGGCCGGAGCCGACCCGGCGGCCCAAAAGTCCTACGCGATGCACGCCCACGGGGCGGTCTTCGCCGAGGTGCGGGTCGATCCTGACTTGGGCCAGATCCGGGTCAGCCGGCTGGTCGGCGCCTTCGCAGCCGGCCGGGTGATCAACCCGCGGCTGGTCCAGAGCCAGTATTACGGCGGCATGATCTGGGGCCTGTCCTTCGCCCTGCACGAGCGGGCCGAGATGGACCCGCGCACCGGCCGCTTCCTCAACGACAACCTGGCCGAGTACCACCTGCCGGTGAACGCCGACATCCCGGCCATGGAGGCGATCCTGGTCCACGAGGAGGATTCCGTGGTGAACGCGTTGGGGGTGAAGGGCGTCGGCGAGATCGGCATCACCGGCACGGTGGGCGCCATCGCCAACGCGGTCTGGCACGCCACCGGCGTGCGAGTGCGCGAGATGCCGATCACCCTGGACAAGCTTTTGGGGTGATTCCGGCGGGCGGCACCCCGTAAGGGTCCCGCCCGCGGGGCTATGACGTTCGCCCATCTCTCTTGCTCTGCCACCATTAAGGTGGCATTCGGCGGTTATGGAGAAGCGGCGTCCAACCTACGACCTCCAAGCCATCAAGGTCGCGCTGGGAGCGACAGATACCCTTGCGATGACGACGACGGCGCTCCGCAACGCATTCTCATTGGGGTTCGATCGAGCAGGTGTCGTCGAAACGATCGCTGGGATCGAACGCGACATGTTCTTCAAGTCGATGACGACCCATGCTGATCATCGTGTCTGGCAGGATGTCTATCATGTCCCCGCTCGAGGCCTGACGCTCTACGTGAAATTCCAGGCCGATGTCGTGACCGAGTTCACCGTCATGTCATTCAAGGAGAAATGAGCATGGCTATCGAGACGGCTCTACCGGGAACGATGGTCTCGCCCGAGACTGGAGAGATCCTTCGCCGGGGCGTGCGCCTCTTCACTGTCGCCTACAGGGGACGGACTCGGACCGTCGATCTGCCGGGCTATTATCCAGACGGAGATGGTGCGGGTGTCCATGTCGGACAGGACATGGCGGTGACGGATGCGGCTTTGCGAGCGCTTAAGGAGGAGGTGGAAGGTCTGCCCTCCCCCGCGACGATCCGGCGGGTGCGCAAGAAGTTGCGCCTCTCCCAGCGCGAGGCGGGCAGCCTGCTGAAGGTCGGGGAATCGGCCTTCGACAAATATGAGCGCGGCTTGGTCGAGCCGAGCGGCCCAACCAGCCAGTTGTTGCGCCTCCTCGATCGGCATCCCGAGCTTGCCGAAGAACTTCGTCAGGACGTCGTCTGAGACAGCATATCCCGATCGCGCCACGGTTTGCGGCTTGCTGGCCGTGGAGTCATCATCGGGTGCTCCCACCCGGCAAGGTCACAGAAGTATCGTAGCCGGCAAACCTGGATAGGGTGCCGATCATGATGACACAGATCGTAACGGAATGCCTGACAGGCCTGTTCCGCACGATCTTGTTGCCGGTCGCTGGGGCGCTGACCGTCGTTGCCATGATCCTTGCCCCCTGATTCAGACGCCGCGCGCGACGCGATCCTGAACGCCCTCACAATCACCGCAGCGGGGATCGCGGCTGAGGGTGCCGTGCTCGGCTCGGCCGTTGCGCTCCGCTGGCTCGACGCCCGGCGCACCGCGATCTGAGGACGGCAGGCGCAGCCGCTCGGCTGTGCCTCTTCCCTCCCCCGCTCAGGCCGCGATCGGCTCCGACCCGGCCAAGCGTGCCGAAGTCGGGGAAGACCGTCTGCGCGGCGCCGGTCACCTCGAACGGCTGACCGGCCGGAGATAGGCATTCCCCGCCGTCCACCACTGGATGCGGCGGGCGTTGGCGGCGAGAGCATCGTTCCGGTTCCGATTCTTGAAACGATGCTCGTGTTGCCGGGGCGCATGCGCGTGTCGGGTCGCCGAGCGGGGACAGGATTGCGCAGCGGGGGACATGCCGTCGGACAGCGCGAACGAACCCGACATGGCGGCCCATACCGGGACGGATGATCCACAGGAGCCGGCCAGGCTGGCCTCACATAAAAATCAGACAAATGATCCGGTCTGACACGGCCCGTCGGCGATCGTCGGCGCTGACGCAGGTGACAGCACGGGCGCGTTCGGCTATCCAACCTTCCGCGCATATGTCATACATATGCTGACCGATCGTCCTGAAGAGGCGGCGGCTGCATTCGAACGGGGGGACGTCGATGAGAGGCACCATTTCCATCAAGGCCATGATCGCGGGCGCGATGCTGGCGTGGGCCGGCGGGGCCCAGGCCGCCTCGCTGACCGTCGGGTTCTCGCAGATCGGTTCCGAATCCGGCTGGCGCGCCGCCGAGACGACGGTGACCAAGGACGAGGCCAAGAAGCGCGGCATCACGGTCAAGATCGCCGACGCGCAGCAGAAGCAGGAGAACCAGATCAAGGCGATCCGGTCCTTCGTGGCGCAGGGGGTCGACGCGATCCTGCTCGCCCCCGTGGTCGCCACCGGCTGGGATTCCGTGCTCAAGGAAGCCCGCGACGCGAAGATCCCGGTGATCCTGCTCGACCGCGACATCGATCCCGCCGGCAAGGACCTCTACCTGACCGCCGTCACCTCCGACAGCGTCGAGGAGGGCCGGGTCGCCGGCGCGTGGCTGGCCAAGACGGTCGGCGAGAAGCCCTGCAACGTGGTCGAACTCCAGGGCACGGTCGGCGCCAGCGTCGCCACCAACCGCAAGAAGGGCTTTGACGCCGCCCTCGCGCCCCACGCCAACCTGAAGCTCGTGCGCAGCCAGACCGGCGACTTCACCCGGGCCAAGGGCAAGGAGGTGATGGAGAGCTTCATCAAGGCCGAGGGCGGCCGCTCGATCTGCGCGGTCTACGCCCACAACGACGACATGATGGTCGGCGCCATCCAGGCGATGAAGGAGGCCGGCTTGAAGCCCGGCAAGGAGATCCTGACGGTCTCGATCGACGCGGTCCCCGACATCTTCAAGGCGATCGCCGCGGGCGAGGCCAACGCCACCGTGGAGCTCACCCCCGACATGGCCGGCCCCGCCTTCGACGTGCTGAAAGCCTACAAGGAGAAGGGCACCGTCCCGCCCAAGTGGATCCAGACCGAGTCGAAGCTCTACACGGCCGCGGACGACCCGATGAAGGTCTACAACAGCAAGAAGAACCTCGGCTACTGACGCGACCCCGACCGCTGCGATCGCATCGTGCCCGATTCCGTCCTGCTCAGCGTCCGCGGGCTCTCGAAGAGCTTCGCCGGGCACCAGGCCCTCGCAGGGGTCGACTTCACCTTGCGCCGGGGAGAGATCCACGCCCTCCTCGGCGAGAACGGCGCCGGCAAGTCCACCTTCATCAAGACGCTCACCGGCGTCGTCCGGCGCGATGCCGGCGAGGTCTGGCTCGACGGCGCGCCGATTGCCCCGCGCTCGGCGGAAGCCGCGTCCCGGGCCGGCATCGCCACGGTCTACCAGGAGGTCGGCCTGCTGCCGAACCTCACCGTGGCGCAGAACCTGTTCCTGGGCCGCGAGCCGACCCGGTTCGGCCTCGTGCGCACTCGCGAGATGCGCCGGCGCGCCACCGCGCTGCTCGCGGATTTCGGCCTGTCGATCGATGTCGGCGCGCCGCTCGGCCGCTATCCGGTGGCGGTGCAGCACCTCGTGGCGATCGCCCGGGCGGTGGATCTCTCGGCCCGGGCCCTGATCCTCGACGAGCCGACCGCGAGCCTCGACACCCACGAGGTCACGGTGCTGTTCGGCGTGATGCGCCGCCTCGCCGAGCGGGGGATCGGCATCGTCTTCGTGACCCACTTCCTGGAGCAGGTCTACGCGATCACCGACCGCATCACGGTCCTGCGCAACGGCCGGCTGGTGACGGAGCGCGAGACCGCGCGCTTCCCGCGCCTCGAGCTCGTGCACACGATGCTGGGCCACGACCTCGCCGAGACCGAGGCGCGGGCGGAGCCGGCGGACCGGTCGTCACAGAAAAAATCCGGCACGCCGGTCCTGCAGGCCGAGGGGCTCGGCAAGGCCGGCTACCTCCAGCCCATCGACCTCACGGTGGGCAGCGGCGAGGTGGTCGGCCTCGCGGGCCTCCTCGGCTCCGGGCGGACGGAGACCGCCCGCCTGCTGTTCGGCGCCGAGCGGGCCGATCGCGGACGCATCCTGCTCGACGGCGAGCCGGTCCGGATCGCCGGACCCCGGGACGCCCTGCGCCACCGGTTCGGCTACTGCCCGGAGGAGCGCAAGACCGAGGGCATCGTCGCCGACCTGACGGTGCGGGAGAACATCGTGCTGGCCCTGCAGGCCCGGCGCGGCCCGTTCCGGCCCCTGGGCCGTGCGGCCCAGGACAAGATCGCCCGCGCCTTCATCGCGATGCTCGACATCCGGCCGCCCGATCCGGAACGGCCGATCGGGCTCCTGTCCGGTGGCAACCAGCAGAAGGCGCTGCTGGCGCGCTGGCTCGCCACCGAGCCGCGCCTGCTGATCCTCGACGAGCCGACCCGGGGCATCGATGTCGGGGCCCATGCGGAGATCATCCGGCTGATCCGCCGGCTTTGCGACGAGGGGCTCGCCCTCCTGGTGATCTCCTCGGAACTGGAAGAAATCGTGACCTATTCCGACCGGGTGATCGTGATGCGCGACCGGGCCCAGGTGGCCGAACTCGCCGGCAGCGCGGTCGACCTCACCGCCATCCTCCGGGCGATCGCCGCCGAGGCGGCATCCGCACCGGTTTTGGAACCCGCCTGATGCGCGCCCTTCGCTCCGGAGCGCCCCAGCTCCTCGCCTTCGCGGCCGTGCTCCTGGCCGACCGCCTCGCCTCGCCGCAATTCCTCGCGGTGCATCTCCAGGACGGGCGCCTGTTCGGCAGCCTGATCGACGTGTTCAACCGCGGCGCGCCGGTGGCGCTGCTGTCGCTCGGCATGGTGCTGGTGGTCGCCACCGGCGGCATCGACCTGTCGGTGGGCGCCGTGATGGCGATCGCCGGGGCGGTCGCGGCGAGCCTGGCCGACAGCTACCCCCTGCCGGTGGTGCTCGCCGCCGCCCTCGGTACCGGGCTCGCCTGCGGCCTGTGGAACGGGTTCCTGGTGGCGAGCCTGCGGATCCAGCCGATCGTCGCCACCCTGATCCTGATGGTCGCCGGCCGGGGCATCGCCCAGCTGATCACCGAGGGGCGCATCGTCACCTTCGCGTCCTCCGAGCTGGCCTTCCTGGGCGGCGGCGCGCTGTTCGGCGTGCCGATGCCGGTGGTGCTGGTCCTCGCCATGCTGCTCCTGACGCTGGCTTTGGTGCGCGGCTCGGCGCTCGGCCTGATGATCGAGGCCACCGGCGGCAACGCCCGCGCCAGCGCGCTCGCCGGCATCGACACCCGGTCGGTGACGGTGGCGGTCTACGCCTGGAGCGGCCTCTGCGCGGCGCTGGCCGGCGTGGTCGCGGCGGCCGACATCCTGGGGGCGGATGCCAACAATGCCGGGCTGTGGCTGGAGCTCGACGCGATCCTGGCCGTGGTGGTGGCCGGCTCGTCGCTCCTCGGTGGGCGGTTCAGCCTGTGGCTGGCGGTGCTCGGGGCCTTCATCATCCAGGCGATGAACACCGGCATCCTGCTCTCCGGCCTGCCGCCGGAACTGAACCTCGTGGTCAAGGCCGCGGTGGTGCTGGCGGTGCTCCTCGTCCAGTCGCCCCGCCTGTCGGGCCTCACCCTGCTGCTGCGGAAGCCGTGATGAGCCGCAACCTCCCGGTCCTGGTCGCCGCGCTCCTGTTCGCGGCCGGCTACGTCCTCTGCGCGACCCAGTTCCCCGCCTTCCTGACCACCCGGGTCGTCGGCAACCTGCTCACCGACAGCGCCTTCCTGGGCATCGTCGCGGTCGGCACGACCTTCGTGATCATCTCGGGCGGCATCGACCTCTCGGTCGGCTCGGTGGTCGGCTTCACCACGGTGTTCCTGGCGCTCGCCATCGACCGCTGGGGGATCCCGCCGCTCGCCGCCTTCGGGATCGTGCTCGGGGCCGCCGCCCTGTTCGGCGCCGCGATGGGCGCGCTGATCCACGTCTTCGAGATGCCGCCCTTCATCGTGACCCTGGCCGGCATGTTCCTGGCCCGGGGCGCCGGCTTCCTGCTCTCCACCGAGTCGGTGCCGATCAACGCGCCGCTCTACAGCGCGGTCGCCGACCTGTCGGTGAGCCTGCCCGGCGGCGGGCGGCTGACCCTGACGGCCTGCGTGATGCTCGCCGTGTTCCTAGTGGGCGGGGTGCTGCTCCACGCCACGCGCTTCGGCGCCACCGTCTACGCGCTGGGCGGCAGCCGCCACACCACCGGGCTGATGGGCGTGCGGGTCGGGCGCAACACCATCGCGATCTACGCCCTGTCGAGCCTGCTCGCGGCGCTCGCCGGCATCGTGTTCTCCCTCGACACCGCCTCGGGCACCCCGCTCTCGGCGGTGGGCGTCGAGCTCGACGCCATCGCGGCGGTGGTGATCGGCGGCACGCTGCTCACCGGCGGCCAGGGCGGCATCCTGGGCACGTTCCTCGGCGTCATGATCGGCGGCCTGATCCAGACGGCCATCACCTTCGACGGCACCCTGTCGAGCTGGTGGACCAAGATCGCCACCGGCCTGCTGCTCTTCGCCTTCATCGCCCTGCAGCAGGGCTCGGTAGCCCTCGCCGGGCGCCCCGGCCGGGCCGCCCGCCCCCGCCCGGAAC
>NZ_VRVD01000165.1:0-8553 GCF_008040015.1 Methylobacterium sp. WL18
GCGCAATGACGGTCGGCGGCGCCACCCTCGACGGCGAGCGCGCCGCCCGGGAGGTGCTGAAGGTGCTGGGCGCCTGAGGAAGGGAGGGCGACTTCGCCTGGCACCCAGTCCGCTGTCTGATCGCTGGTGTTGCGACGGGCGGACCGCAATCGCAAGCCTGTCGGCAATCATTGATGTAGATTTACCATGTAATTTTTGTCGATTATCTTCTTATGTAACCTACAAAAAGCAATATTAGCTCCCGTTCTGCTGTGGGATGAGAAATTAAAATTAGATTTTTCCAATTCTTAAATTCTGCAAAACGTCGATCGAATCATTGACTGACTGCCAGTCATGTGAAAGTGCTCAGCTGGAATTAAGAACCCGGCGTTCCCTTCCGCCAGAAAATCCGGAAGGTCTGCCCATTTAAAATGGGACTGCACTTGTTATGTCGAAATATTGTTCTTGTCCTTACGTTGTTGAATTGAAAGATAGCGGCGTCAGCATAGCGCGCGTGGGTTCGTTGTTGCTGCCGATCTTGCTGACAGCCGGAGCTTTCCTGCCGCATCTTGCGCGGAGTGAGAACGCTCATCAGGGGCGCGCACCCTATAGCCGGTCGGCCACGCCACCCGAACAGACACCGACGGCCCAGAACGATCAGCGACGGCAAGCAGCGCCTGGAACCCATGAGCGTCGATCCCGCCGCCCCGCGTCGGCGGATGCCGCCGACGGATCGATGGTGCTGGACGCGCTCACCGTGACGGCTCGGCGCCGCCCTGAAAATCCGATCGCCGTGCCGATCAGCGTGACCGTGCGGAAAGGTTCCGAGGCGGATTCTTCTACATCCGCTTCCAACGCGAACCTCACGCGTTCCGTGCCGAATTTCTACTTCACCGATGCGGGCGGTCTGTTCGGCAACGCGACCAACATCCGCGGGGTCGGTGCGATCTCGCCGCTGTCTTCGGACGATACGTCCGTCGTATTCTACCACGATGAGATGCCGATCTCGGTCTACAGCATCGCGCCCAATCTGTTCGACACGCAGCGTGTCGAAGTCTTGCGTGGTCCGCAGGGGACCTTGTTCGGACGCAATACGCAGGCCGGCGCCGTGAACATCGTCTCCAACGCTCCGACCTTCGACCGCTCCTTCGTCGCGACGGGCGAGGTCGGCTCGAACGGCTACCGGCTCGGCCAGTTCGTCGCGAACGGAGCGCTCATCCCCGACAGGCTGGCAGGTCGCCTTGCCGTGCGCTGGAACACGTTCGGCGGCGATATCCCCAACATCGCCGCAGGCGGGAAGGACGGCGGTCTCGATATCGGCGCAGCGCGCGGCAGCCTGCTCGTCACCACCGAGGATCAAACCGAGGCCCTGCTGACCTTCAACTACGGCAAGGAGCGATCACATTCGCCGCGTTTCCTGTTGAGCGATACGCCGCGTTTTCCCATTAGCGCGACCAATCCTCGAACCTTGGTCGATGGTGAGAGCCGAAGCGTGAACCTGCGCATCAAGCATGAGTTCGATGGGTTCATTCTCAATACGCAAACATCCTATCAGCACAGCGGATCGATCAACATTTTCGATCCGACGGATGATCTCGTCTTCGCGCTGATGCCGATGCGCGGCCCGGGCCTTCCGAGTTGGAAGGTTCCCGGGGCCGATGTCACCCGGCTCAGCCTCGGGGAAGACAGTTTCCTCCAGGAGATGCGTGCGTCCTCGCTGCCGGACTCGTGGGCGTCCTGGACGGCGGGGGTCAACTATTTCCGATCCGAATCGTCGGCGGGCCGCAACTCGCGCGCCCTGACCCCAACCTTCTTCGCGATGAACGGCGTCCAGGACAATCGTTTCCTCGTCGACAGCTATGCCGCCTTCGGAGAGATGACGGTACCGCTTGCCGAACGCCTCAAGGCCACACTCGGGCTGCGAGCGACGCACGAGGACAAGGACGCACATTTCCGCTTCAACGGAAACGGCCTGCCCGGCGTCTCACGCGGCTTCGCGCAGGATGCGTCGCTCGATGACGATTTCATGACCGGCCGCGTCGCCCTCAGCTATGAATGGACGCCGGATGTCATGACCTATGCCTCGGTCGGGCGTGGCTATGTCACGGCGGGCTACCCGGCCTATTCGGTCAACAGCGCCCTCTCCAAGCCCGAAGCTGCCTTCCCGGCATCGACGAGCTGGACCTACGAGGTGGGTTTCAAGGCGAGGCAGCCCGACGACCTGCCGTCGCTCAGCGGTTCGGCGTTCTTCAACGATGTGAAGAACGGCCATCTCATTCTGTTCGAGCCCTCGCAGGCGCTCTTCACGACCGTCGCCGTGGATTACCAGAGCTATGGGGGCGAGCTGGAGCTTGCCGCCAAGGTCACGCCGGATTTCGATGTCTTCGGCGGTGTCGGCTACACCCATGCCGAACTCGTCGATATCCCGGCCAAAAGTTTCACCGGGGCGAAATCCGGCAACGCGGTGCCGAACGTTCCAGCGATCACTGGCAATGCCGGAGCCGAGTATCGTTGGTCGGCGGACAGCCTCGGCATGCCGGGCCGATTCGCCGGACGCATCGTCTACCAATATGTCGACACGCGCGCAGCGGACGCGCGGAACAGCTTCAATCTCAAGGCCTATGGGATCGTCAATCTGAAGCTGACCTGGCAAAATGACGACGTCAGCGTCTATGTCTTCGCCAATAACGTGTTCGATGACCGTTATCAGGCATGGGGGCAAGCGTTCGGCCCGATCCGAACCGTGCGTGTCGGTCAAGGCCGGATTTTCGGCGTCGGCACCGCGTTCCAGTTCTGAGGCGGCGCGACATGAGCGTTCACGCCGACGACGCATCGCGACCGGTCAACACCGCCAACGAGGCCGGTCCGCCGAACGGCGTCCGGAAGCTGCTCGGCTCGACCTCCAGCCTCTACGTCGCCTTCGGGTTGATCTACGGCGTCATGCAGGGCGGGCTTCCGCCGTTGCTTCGGTCGAGGGGCATCGATCTTGCCGCGATCGGGTGGGGCTTCATCGTCCTGATCCCGTTTGGCCTGACCTTCCTTTGGGCACCGCTGATCGATGCCGTCCGGCCGCTCCGAAATGCTCCTCGGATCGGATGGATCGTGCCGATGCAGGCACTCATCGTGCTGATGCTCCTGGTCGTCGCGGAAGGGGAGGCTTGGCCTCCGGCGTTGCTGCTGCTTCTCGGTCTCGTCATCGCCTTCGCGGCTGCAACGATGGACGTGGCGCTCGATGCGCTCTGCACCGCGCGTGTCCCCGCGCTGCACCGCCCGACCGCGGGGGGCCTGAAGGTCGCGTCGCTCGCGCTCGGCGCGATCGGTGGCGGCGGCGTGTTCGTCGCCGTGTCCGTAGAACTGGGCTGGGCCGCGACCTTCCGGCTCTGCGCGGTCGTCTCCGCGTTGTCGGTGCTGCCGATCCTGCTGAACCGGAGCTGGGATCGCGATAGCCTAGCCCTCAGTGGCGCGCGCCCCGACCTCCTTGCCGTGATCCGTCATCCAGCGGGGCGGCATCGCATGGTCCGGTTGACGCTGGTGACATGCGCCATGGCGGCGCTCTCCTTCCTCAACCGCGTCATGCTGGTCGATCTCGGCGTACCGGTGGCGACGATCGGCTGGATCGTCGGTACAGCGGCGCCGCTGAGCGGTCTGGTCGCATCCCTGCTCGCGGTACCGATCCTGCGCCAGGCCGGGCCGGGACGCGGCATCGCCCTGTTCACCGGCCTTTGCCTGTTGGCCGCAGCGGCGCTCGGTATCGGTGCGTGGCGCGTCGAAGCATCTCTGGCAATTGCCGGCGCAATCGTGATGAACGCCGGCACCAGCGGCTTCTTCGTCATCGTTTGTGCGACGACATTGGGCTGGGCGCGCGGCAGCCAGCCGGCGACGGATTATGCGGTGCTCTACGGCGTCAGCCGACTGGTGGCGACAATCCTCGTGATTGGCCTCGCCCATGTGGCGCAGCTGATCGGCTGGCCCGCTTATTACGCCGGTACAGCCATGGGAATGTTGGTGATCGGCCTCACGGTGCGGGGAGCCTTCGAGGATCAGAGAGCCGTTTAGGCCCGCGCGCAGTGGCTGTACGGCTCGGCAATCGCACGATGATCAGTTCAGCTTCCGGATCGCCGCCACGGCCAACGGCTGTTCCCGGCCGCGCAGGGTGTGGGATCCCAGATCTTCAGCCACGAGGTCGGGCGGCAGCGGGCCGATCCGGTCGAGCAGGTCGGCCGAGACCAGCACGTGCACGCCGAGGCTCTTGGACAGGCTCTCCAGCCGGGCGGTGGTGTTCACGACGTCGCCGAAATACGCGATCTTGTGGCGCTCGAGCCCGATCTCGGCGGTGACCACCGAGCCGCAATGCAGGGCGGCACGGAATTCCGGGACCTGCCCGAACCGCTTCGTCCAGGCGTCGGCCTCGGCGGCGAGCTGTTCGGCGAACGCGAAGACGCAGCGCAGGCAGGCCGCGTCGCGCGTGCCCCGCTCGATCGTCCAGGTGACCAGGGCCATGTCGCCGATATAGTCGTCGATCGAGCCCCGGAAGCGCGAGACCGGCAGGGCCAGCGCGTTGAAGACCTGCCCGAGATAGGCCTGCGCCGCGCGGTCGCCGTGGCGGTCGGCGAAGCGGGTCGAGCCGGTCACGTCGAGGAACAGGAAGATCCGCTCCTCGCTGATCGGCCGGTGGTAGCGGCCGATCAGCAGGTTGGCGAAGACGCCGGGACCGATCAGGTCGCGCACCCGGAACACGAACACCACGAGGACCGAGATCGCGAGCCCGTAGAGCAGGCCGGATTCCGTCATCAGCATCGCGTTCCGCTCGCTGTACATGAAGCGGAACAGGCGGTTCAGCACGGTGCTGGCGACCGCGTTGCCGGCCACGATCAGGGCGATGTAGAGCGCCACGGTGGCGAGCAGGAACAGCGGCGTCGCCAGCTGACGCACCCGCTCCCGCATCTGCCGCCACAGCAGCCCGCGCTCGTAGAGCAGGATCGGCGTCCCGATGATCGCGCCCCGGATCGCCGAGCCCAGCAGCGGGCCGACCGCGAACAGCGATCCGTAGAGCAGGCCGGCCAGGGCGCCGAGCCCCGGCGCCACGAGGTAGAACCAGCGCGGGCTGAAACGCATCCGGCCGTCCTTCACCCCAAGTGCCGGCCCCAAATGCCGGCCCGACGCGCCGGGGTTCAATCCTGCCGGAGGGCGTGAACCGAGAACAGCCCCTCCGGATCGGTCCAGACCTGGATCCAGGTCCAGCCGGCCCGCTCCACCAGGGCCCGGAAGGTCTCGACCGTGTACTTGTAGCTGCTCTCGGTGTGGATCGTCTCGCCGGCCGCGAACGCGAAGGTCTCGGAGCCGATCCCGACATCCTGCGCACGCTGCGAGACCAGGTGCATCTCGATCCGCGAGGGCCCCGGGTTGAACACCGCCCGGTGTGAGAAGGCGCCGAGATCGAAGCGGCCGGCGAGCTCCCGGTTGATCCGGGTGAGGAGGTTGAGGTTGAACGCGGCCGTCACGCCTGCTGCATCCGCATAGGCGTTCTCCAGGATCGCGGCATCCTTCACAAGGTCGACGCCCACGATCATGTGGGCGCCCTCCCCCAGGATGCGCCCGAACCGCCGCAGCAGGTCCTCGGCCTCGGCGGGCTCGAAGTTGCCGATGGTCGAGCCCGGGAAGAAGCCGGCTCGGGGCATGCCGGCGAGGCTCGCGGGCAGGTCGAAGTCGCGGGTGAAGTCGGCGGCCACCGGCTCGACCCGCAGATGCGGGAAGTCGCCGCTCAGCACGTCCGCCTGCGCCCGCAGGAACTCGCCCGAGACGTCCACCGGCACGTAGGCGGCGAGCTTGTCGAGGTGGCGCAGCAGGCGGCGCAGCTTGATGGTCGAGCCGCTGCCGAACTCGACGAGGGCGGCCTGGGCCGGCAGCAGCGCGGCCATCTCGGGGCCGCTGCGGTCGAGGATCCCGACCTCCGTGCGGGTCGGGTAGTATTCCGGCAGGCGCGTGATCGCCTCGAACAGGTCCGAGCCGGCCGTGTCGTAGAAATACTTCGGCGCGAGCGCCTTCTGCGGGCGGGACAGGCCGTCCCGAACGTCGGCCAGGAAGGCGAGTTCCGGTGTGTCCAGGGCGACCGCGGTCGCGTCGGAGAAGCTGGGCTTGACGGTCAAGGGAGGCTCCGGGGCGTTTCGAGCGCTCGCCGCTGAAATGGATACCGGTTCGGCGTAAGCGAGCGCGTTGGACCAAGGACTGAGAGCCGTTCCCGATTGCAACGCGATCGGGAACGGCTCTAGGCGGCGTCGGCGAGGCGCAGGCCGGTGAACTGCCAGCGCTGATGCGGATAGAAGAAGTTGCGGTAGGGCAGCCGGGCGTGGCCTTCGGGCGTCGCCACCGACGAGCCGCGCAGGACGAACTGGCTGACCATGAACTTGCCGTTGTATTCGCCCAGGGCCCCCGGCAACGGGCGGTAGCCCGGATAGGCGGTGTAGGCGCTGCGGGTCCATTGCCAGACGAGGCCGAACGCGTCCGGCAGGGCGCCGTCCCGCGCCGCCACCTCCCACTCGAACTCGGTCGGCAGGCTGCGGCCGGCCCACCGGGCATAGGCGTCGGCTTCGTAGTAGCTGACATGGGTGACCGGCGCCTCGAGATCCACCGGCCGCACCCCGCCGAGCGTCATGGTCGCCCAGCCGTCGCCGTCCCGGCGCCAATAGCCCGGCGCCTCCCAGCCTTCGGCCTGGCCGGCGTACCAGCCGTCCGAGAGCCACAATTCCGGCTTGGCGTAGCCCCCCGCCTCCATGAAGGCGAGCCATTCGCGGTTGGTGACCAGCGCCTTGTCGATCCGGCCGGGCAGGATCAGCGCCTCGTGGCGGGGCGACTCGTTGTCGAACGAGAACCCGTCTCCGGTATGTCCGATCCAGGCGATGCCGCGGGCGAGCGGGGCCTGACCGGTCTGCCCGGAGGCCGCCGGGAAGCGCCAGCCGGCATCGTAGACCGGCCCGAGGGGGTTCTGCGCGAACGCGTGCAGGATGTCGGTGAGCAGAAGCTCCTGGTGCTGCTGCTCGTGGTACAGCCCGATCTCCAGGATCGGCAGCACGTTCTCCAGGGCACTCTCGGAGGCCTGGCCGAGCAGCGACTCCACCGCCCGGTCGATATGCGCACGGTAAGCCGTCACCTCGTCCATGGTCGGCCGGGTGATCATGCCCCGCTGGATCCGCGGCTGCCGCGGGCCGGCCGCCACGTAGTACGAGTTGAACAGGTAATGCAGGCGCTCGTCGAAGATGGCGTAGCCCGGCAGGTGCTCGCGCAGCAGGAACTGCTCGAAGAACCACGATACGTGCGCCCGGTGCCACTTGGTCGGGCTGGCATCGGCCATCGACTGGACCTGCTGGTCCTCCGCCGAGAGCGGCGCGGCGCGGCGCTCGGTCTCGCTGCGCACGAAGCGGAATGCGGCGATCCAGGCGGCGCGGTCGATCGGCCGGGCCGTCACGGGCGGGGGCGGGAAAGCCGCTGCCGGTTGCGTGCGCGTGTCGCCGGAGCGGAGTGCCGCCGTGGCTGCCATGCGGATCTTCCCTTATTCGCGTCTCTCCTGGGATCGTCTTATCGACGCCCAGCTTGGTCGCAGAAGATATGTCCCCGCGGTGGTCAGACAACCTCCGCTGGTGATTCCACCTGCGCCCGGTTCGTTCGCCTCATTCGCCGCCGGAGGCGCGGGGGTTAACGGGGAGAACGTGAAAGCGCGGGTCTTTCTTGCGCCGCAGTGAGGAGGCCTTAACCCTCGCCACCGAGATTCGAGGCGCTGAGTGCGGAGTCCAGAATTTCCATGCGGATCGATCTGATGGCCGGGGCCAGCTTGTCCCCCGCGGCGTTTCGCGCGTCCCCGGAGCCGACCATCCTGGTGTTCGATTCCGGCCTGGGCGGCCTGACGGTCCTCGATGCGGTGCGCCGCGCCCGGCCGGACGGCCGCTACGTCTATGCCGGCGACGATGCCGCCTTCCCGTACGGACGGCTCGGCGAGGCGACGCTCGTGGCCCGGGTGCTCGCGGTGATGGAGCAGCTCGTCGCGACGCACCGGCCAGACCTGGTGGTCATCGCCTGCAACACCGCCTCGACCCTGGTCCTCCCGGCCCTGCGCCAGCGCTTCGCGACGCCGTTCGTCGGCGTGGTGCCGCCGATCAAGCCGGCCGCCGCCGCGACGCGCTCGGGCCTGATCACGCTGCTCGCCACGCCCGGCACGGTGGCGCGCTCCTACACGCACGACCTGATCGCGACCTATGCCGGATCCTGTTCGGTGACGCTGGTCGGCTCGCCGAACCTCGCGGGCTTCGCCGAGGCCGAACTCGCCGGCGCACCCATCGACGATGCCGCCCTGGCCGCCGAGATCGCCCCCTGCTTCGTCACCGAGGCTGACGGACGGCGCACCGACGTGGTCTGCCTCGCCTGCACCCACTACCCGCTGCTGCTGCCGCGCCTCGAAGCGCTGGCGCCCTGGCCGGTGACCTGGATCGATCCGGCGCCCGCCATCGCCCGGCGCGTGATCCAGCTGATCGGCCCGGCCCGGCGGAATGCGGACCCGGACGGGGCCGTGCACGGCGCCTTCAC
>NZ_VRVD01000166.1:0-8550 GCF_008040015.1 Methylobacterium sp. WL18
CTGGATCGTCGCGGCGGCATCGCGCCCGGCGGCCGTGGGATCGACATCGATCAGGGTCACGTCGCCGCCGTCTCGGCCGGGCGTCGCGGCGACATTCGAGAAGATGGCGTTGGCTTGCCCGTTTCGGCCGTCAGGGCCGCTCGTCACCGTCGGCTGGGGGCGCTCGGCGGCCGGCGCGGGGGAGCCCAAGAGCAGTGCTACGGCGGTGACGGCCGTGACCGGAAGCCGGCCCCCGTTGCGGATCTTGCGATCGCAGGTCGGGATGATTGACTGGCCTTGGAAGGACGGCATCAGGAACGAGTCTCTTTGCCCGCACGGCCCTGCAAACACGCGCAGCCCTCAGCGGGACGGTCAGGGTCTTCGGCGGACCGGATCGCCATGCGTCGGTCACGCGTCGACGCGATGTCGATGTCTCATCAGGATGGTTAATGAAACCCTTATGACAAGGAACGCGCCGATCGAACATGCCTCGAATTCTCGTAACTCAAATACATTTTAATATAAGTACATGAACCGAGTTATATCTTCGTGTCGGATCATGATTTATTACGAAATTTGCACATTCAAAACATAAGCCCCGACGCACTCAGGCACGGAATTGATATTCTTCGTGTCGTCCTGCAGCATCAGCCCTGGAATTGGCAGCATTCGTACCGCGCGTGGTCGTCATCGACGGTGCCGTGCCATCCGTGGCCTCTTCCTCCGGGAGCCGTTCGACCCGGGACCGGGGCGCGGTCGGGGAGAGACCTCCGCGGCGCCATGACATCCGCATGAGGGTGGGATCCACAGCGGCAGGCACATTCCGATCCGGCCAACGCTATGTTGCGCCGAATCGGCCCGCGCGTCGGCGGTCGGACGGCGAGGCCCCGAGGCCCACCCGCGAACGATGCACCGCCCCGAGCGCGACGACCGTGGCACAGCCCGTGTCCCGGAAGCCGGGCTCATGCCCGCCGCGCCGCATTGATGCGGGGCGCCCGATTGCTGTCGGCCGGGGCCGCCCACCGCTCCGGACGAGGTGACGAACGATGCGTCCGCCAATCAATATTGGCACATTAACGCAATGTTAACGATTTACTCAATGTTAATGAAATGCCGTCGACCTCGACACCGAATACATGCCTATCCAGGGCGCGATATCGCGTCTCCCGAAGATGAGCAGATGTCGCCCCGAGGCATAGGCAAACTGGGGAAGAGCTGAGCGGGAGGGGGACATGGGGGCGATCATCGTGGCGGGACCGCTCGCCGGTCCCAGCGCCGAGAGCCGACGGAGTACGGCGCTCCACGTCCTGCTCGTTCTCGGTTGGGCCGGGCTGTTCGCCTATTGCGGCGCCTATCTCGACGAGGATCTGCCCTTCCAGACGTCTTCGGTCCAGTCCGTCGGGGAGCCGCTCATCGATCAGCCCGACGACCTGTCCCGGCAGGCGATGTCGCTTGCGGCACCCGAGCCGGCCGGGGCCGTTGCGGCCCCCGATACCGTGACGGCCCCCGCATCGCCGATCGTCGTAACGCAACCCGTCGTGCCGCCGGCGACGACCCGTTCGGCCACGGCCGGGTTTGACTATGTCGGGACCTGGGGGCCCACTCCGGATGCCTGCAGCGCCCCCGCGCGCCGCAAGGGCTACGTCCCGGCGACGTTCACGCCCGATCGCGCCAAGGCCGGCGACACCATCTGCAGCTTTCGCGGCGCCCATCGAACCGGCAACGCCTGGGCCATGGCGGCCGATTGCGGCGACCGCGACCGCCGCTGGTCCTCGCAGGTCCGCATCGCGGTGAATGGCGGCCGCCTGACCTGGACGAGCGCCATGGGCACCTCGACCTACGTCCGTTGCGCGCGTCGCGCTGGTTAGAGCGCTCGCCGCCGACGTGGGTACCGGTTCGGCGTCAACGAGCGCATGACATCGAGGACTTCGAACCGTTCCCGATGGCAGCTTGAGCGGGAATGGGGCTTGGGATGCCGCGCGGCGCACGGGCCCCGCAGCGCGCCGCCTTCCGATCCCCGCGAACCGGCTCCCGGTTTCACCGTCATGCGCGGCGACGAGAGCGGGGGGGCACCGATTTCGGAGCCCTACAGCGTATCCACCGCGAATGCTTGTAGAAACAATCAGCACAATCGTTATCGCATTGCCTTGTGACGTTCGACAGCACATTGTGCCGATTCTTAAAGCATAGGTGCACACCGTGGACGAAACCGTCGAAACGATCGAGCGTGGGGCTCCCGACTACATCGAACTGACGGCGGGTCTCGTTTCCGCCTACGTCTCGAACAACCACCTGCAGCCGGGCGAGATTGCCAGCTTGATCGCCAACACGCACGCTGCGCTCGCGGGGCTTGGCAACAGCAGCGCCCCCGAGGCGCCGGCGGCCGACAGGCCCACCCCATCGCAGATCCGGAAGTCGATCACCCCCGATGCGCTGATCAGCTTCGTCGACGGCAAGCCGTACAAGACGCTGAAGCGGCATCTGAACGGCAACGGGATGACGATCGAGCAGTACCGGGAGCGCTACGGCCTGCCGCGCGACTACCCCTCGACGGCCGCGAGCTACTCCGAACAGCGCTCGGCTCTCGCCAGGAGCCTCGGTCTCGGCCAGCAGCGCAAGAAGGCTGCCCCGAAAGCCGCGGACCCCGCAGCGACCGTCTCGGAGACGCCCAAGCGTGTCGGGCGGCCGCGCAAGACCCAGGAGGCCTGAGGCCGAACGGGGATCTGCCCGTTCCCTCCGGCCATCCCCATATCCTCCCGATCGCGGCGGTCGAGCCTGACCGGGCTCCCGCTCGCGAGCGCGCCGGCCGCCGTGTCTCCCCCGTTCACGCGCGGCCGGCGCGTCCGCCCGGAACGCCCGCTCGGCCAGGCAGCCGTCAGGCGACGCTCACCGGCACGCGGTGCCATGCCGTGCTGAGATAGCCCTTGCAGTTCCGGGTCACGTCGGGGTCGGCGGGCTGTGTCTGGCCGGCCTCGTCCCACGCCCGCACCACCAACACGCGCTCGCCGGAGGGCAGGTCGAGGTCGACCGTCCAGAACGTCCAAGCGAAGGGCGCAGCGGCGTCCTGCTCGAGCGAGGCCTGAACCCAGGATCGCCCCCCATCGCCGGAGACGTCGACACGCACCACAGCGCGGTCACCCGACACCGCGTAGCCGCGGATCCTGGTCGTTCCGGCGCTCAATGCGGCGCCGCGCATCGGCTCGCAGATCGCCGCGTTCAGCGGCATCGTGTTGATGGTGTGGCCCTTCGCTGGGTCGGCCGTCTCCGCGGTCACATCGGGCGGGAAGAGCTTGTAGTCGTTCGCCTGGATCGGGTTGTCGGAGGGATGGTCCTGCACCGTGATGCGCTTCAACCATTTCGGGCTCCGCACCCCGGCGTACCCCGGCACCACGGCCCGCAGCGGAAAACCGTGTTCCGGCAGCAGCGTCTCGCCATTCATGGCGAAGGCCAGCAGGGTTTCCGGCGCCAGCGCCTTCGCGAGCGGGATGGAGACGCCGTAGGGATGCCCCTCGACCGTGTCGTGGCTCTCGAACGCGACATGCAGGCCCGCGCCCTCTCGGATTCCGGCCGCGCGCAGCACATCCCCCAATCGGATTCCGGTCCAGTCGGCCGTGCCGATGGCGCCGCCTTCCCACGGATCACCGGAAACCGGCGCGACCGCTCGCATGTCGGCCCGGCGATTGCCCGCGCATTGCATCGTCGCGGTGACGACGACGTGCGGGAAGTTCGATTGCACGTCGTGCAGCGACATCTCGAGCGGCGTCGAGACCGCACCATCGACGGCGAGGCGGGCCTCGTCCGCGACGATCGCCGGCAGATCTCCGTGGCAGCGCACGTAGAACGCCTCTGCCGGCGTACGGTAGGCGGCGCGCAGCCGGGCCAGCGGTGGCTCCGCGTTGTAGGGCGCATCCCCGTGGACGATCAGGCGCGCCTTTCGCTCGGCTAACGTCGACATGCAGGTTGTGCCCCTCGATACGAAGTGGGAACGCGCGGCGGCACCGGATGGGAACGCCCGGGCTCATGGAACGTAGCGCTACCAGAACGGAGACGCGCACCATGATTCAGGCTGACACCCCGATGCCCGGCGAGGATCCGGGCGCGTTGATCGAGGATCCGTCCCGCCTCGACGAGATCGAGCCGCCCAAGCCCACCGTGCCGGAAGAGGACGACCCCGAGGTGGAGGACACCGAGGTACAGCCGACCTGATCTCGGCCACCCATCCCCGTCCGAAGGCCGATACGACGAGCGTCGCGACCATGATCGACCCGAACCGCCCCGAGACCGATCCCGCCGAGACAAAGCAGGGCGCGCGCGACACGGCGCACGAGGCGTTCGACGAGGCGCGCGCGGACACGCAGCGGCGACAGTGAGCGGGCGCGACGCCGGATCTTCGGTGGCCGGATCGAACGCCTGGCCACCGTGGAACCGACCGGAGTCAGTACCGGACGTTGGAGAAGCCGCCTCCGTTTCGGCCCACGACGCTCTGGATGACCTCCTTGGTCGAGGGGCTGATCCCGCCATCGCTGCGTAGGCGCCGCCCGTCCGCCCGTTCAACGCGATCGAACTCCGGACCGCACCGCTCCAGCGCATGGCGGACTTTGGAGGCCGGGTTCGCGCCGCGTCGCGCCTCGGCCCCGTTCATCTCGAACCGGAGGCAGGACGCCAGATACCCCTTCACGTCATCGAACGCCGCGGCGTGGGCGCCCGACGTCAGGGCCACGAAAAGCAATGCGGATCGAATGAGCATCGGACACTCCGGCAGGGCTCGATGAGGGGCGAGGCAAAATGATGGGTAAGGCTGGATGATGCCGTCAACGCACGACGCGGGCATTCGTCGCCGGCGCCTCACGCCTTCGCGCGCCGTCGGCGGAGGAACGCGACGGCCCCCGCGGCCAGGATCAAGCTGAGCCCCGCATTCACCTCCGGCGACGGCGCTCCGCCGGTTGCGCCTCCGGCTCCCCAACCTTCGCCCGTCCCGCTCAGGGAACTGAACGCGAAGACGGGCTCTCCGGAACCGCGGAGCAATGGGGCGGAGGATGCCGTCCTGCTTCCCCCGGCGCCCGGTGGTGACGAGGAGGACGGATTTGCACCGGTCACCGGGGCGACGGCAGGAAGCAAGCGGAGTACGCCGGCAGACAACCCGGTATTCTGATCGGCAGCCAAGGAATTGCCGCCCCCGCCCGCCGCATGAGCGCACAGGCAACGTCCGACCTCAGTAAAATAGCATATCCCTACGTAGTCCATAGCCAATACTCAAATTACGCAACATAAAAACACTGACCTCTCGAACAGCAATTGGCAATTATTGATTGTGGTTAATAATACTCGACCACAGATAAATCATATGGCCAAGCTTATAGCCAGGCGCAGAGCATGTGAGACTCTTGTGTCGCCTCGCGCAGTGCACAATCCGGCGTCACGCGCTCTGGCGCGGTCCATGCCCCGGCGCGCCAGCAACCCCGTCTGCGGCACCCGACGTGACCACAGGTGCCGAAAGGCGGAGCCGCTGCCGCGCCTCAACGCGGATGGCTGGAGCGCTTGCCGCCGAAGCGATACGGATTGGGCGTCGGTCAGCGCGTTGTCTGCGAGGCGAGCCCGGCTGTCATGCTATCGGGACCGGCTCTGACCGGCGCCCCCCCCCCCCGGAGCCCGCCGCGCGTTCTCGGACGCGACGCTTTGCGGGAATCAGATCATGGGCGCGGCAATGCGTGGATCGTTTTGCCCGATTTACACGAATAGACCACTATTATCTGGCGTTAAGACTTTTTTAACCATGATCACCCACATTCGCTGTGGTCCATGGTCCTGGTTCAGCAATCTTCAGCCCGCCCGGTTCGCCGGTGCGGGCTTTTTGATGCCCCGCGCTCGAACGTCTTCCCCGAGGTGGGCGGTGAAGCCGTTGCTCAATCCAGAACCATGAGCGACGCGAGCAGGAACACCATCTCGATCGCCAGCATCATGGCGATGACGCGAATGACAGACCTGTCTTTCGCATCGTCGAGGTGATCCGAGCGGTCATCGGCCATGGTTGGGACCCCCATCCACGGAGCAGGCTATAGCCGCGTCGGGCGCACGCTTTATCATGGATTGAAAACGCAACGGTTCGGCGAATATTTTCACGCGCCGAGATAGACCTGGCTACGCAGCCAACGCGGGGCTTGCCGAGCCAGCGGTGCCGCACTCCACGCTCCGGTTACCACATGCGCAGCAGGTACCCGCCGGCCAGCACGATGATGGTGAGGGTCACGGCCGAGACTGCAAATCTCCTGGCCGACACCGACCCCAGGTTGGCGCCACGCCGACGGTTTCGGGGCCTCAGGACCACGACCTTCGGATCGGAGAGGGACTGGATCGAACGCTCGGGCCGACGCTGCTTGGATCGCCCCATACGCATGGTCGCCTCCCTAACGCCGCTTCGTCGCATCGAGAGCTTGCGTCAGGTGCGCCACGACGTCATCGCCCTCCGACGCGGTCGAGCCGAGGTCGGATGCGAGTTCAGCCTGCGCGACACGCTTGGCCACCTCCAGCAGCACATGCTCGACAGACGGCGGCCAGGGCGTCCCGTTGTCGAGAAGCATCCGGGCGGCCCTGACGAGCATGGTGAACTGCTCGGGGGGGATCGGGGTCCCGGCCGCGTTCTGCTCGAGGATGCGGTCGGCGATCGCCGTCGCGAGCCTGGCGACCTCGGCCACCTTGTCGGGTTCAGTGTGGGAACCGGTCACGTCGGGGATCCCATTGTGTCACGAGCCCAGGGGCCGCCGACCCGATTGCACGTCGGCCTCATGCCGGCGGCTTGCAGAGGTTGTCCCGGAACAGGGCCCATTCCTCGCAGATGCGGCCGTCCGAGAAGCGGCAATATCCGATCTGGCCGCCGACGCCGTTCCGGATCTGCGGCGTACCGCCCTGTGTGGCGCAATTCACGGAGGCGGGGTTCGCCAGCGCGACCCGGATGCTGGCGCTGCCAGCCTGGCTTGTACCCGCGACCAGGCAGACACCTGCGGCGGCGAGCAGAGATTGAGCGATCACGTCGGGTAGCCCTTCGCCTTCCGGTCCACGGTGCGGCGCTTCACGGAGCGCCTCCGATCACGGTCTCAAGCCCCGTTGATCTACGTTCACTGTGCCCGCTGCAACCCTGAGGATCAACGCCGATGGGAAGACGGCCGCACGCCTCGGGATAAGCGCGTGGCCGGGCAGGTGGTCATGAGAGGGCCGCCCGGCCGGCGCGAGCGGGAAAGCCGCCGTTTCCGGCCACCGGAGAGGAACACCGTCGGCGCCTCGCGCCTTGCAGCAGGAGACCCGGCAACCGCACACCAGGCCCGACTGCGCATGATCCGCCCCTCGATCGCCGCCCTCCTGATCGTCGGAGGCCTGGCCTTGCCCGGCCGCGCCGCCGACGCGCAACTCGGCCCCGACACGCTCAAGCCGATGATCCAGTCCGATAGCCTGGTCTTCAACGGTTTCACGCGGTCGAAGGACGGCCGAGCGTTCTCGCCGTTCCAGCGCCAGGCGAAGGGCACGGGGCTCGAACTCGGCGAATGGCGGGACGGTCAGCCCGTCGCATTCCCCGACGCGGCCTGGAATGCGTGGAAGCCCGGTGACGACCCGGCCAAGGCCTTCGTGGCGGTCAACGCGATCCGCATCGGACCAGACGGCGACCTCTGGGTGGTCGACAAGGGCGCACCCGGCATGGGCGAGGCGCCACTCCCGGGCGGTCCCAAGCTCGTGCAGATCGACCTCGCCACCAACGCCGTGCGCCGGGTCTACCCGCTGCAGGCGGCGACCACCGATCGGAGCTTCATCGACGATTTCCGGTTCAACGGCCGCAACGTCTACCTGACGGATGCGGGCCAGCCCGGGCTGATCGTGCTCGATCTCGATACGGGCGCCTTGCGGCGTGCGCTCGACGGGCATTGGTCCACCATCGCGCAGCGGCCGCTGACCGGTCAGGGCCGCACCTTGCGGGACGACGCAGGCAAGCTCCTGTTCATCCACGCCGATCAGCTCGAAGTCTCCCCCGACGGCAAGACGTTCTACTACCAGGCCTGCACCGGCCCGCTCTACAGCATCGAGACCCGCTATCTGGACGATGCCGGCCTGAGCGACGCCGAGCGGGCCAAACACGTCAAGCTGTTCGCGGCCACCGTGGCGACGGGTGGGACCGCGATCGACGCGGACGGGACGATCTACGCCAGCGACACGGACGGGCTGCGGATCCTCAAGATCGCCCCGGATGGGAGCATGAGCACGCTCGTGGAGGATCCGCGCCTGGTCTGGGTCGACGCGATGTGGATCGACGAGCAGGGCGGCCTGTGGATTCCGGCCGCGCAGATGAACCGCACGCCGACGATGAACGGCGGCGAGGCCTCGGCGGTGAAATTCCCGACGACGATCTATCGGCTGCAGATCGACGCCAAGCCGTTGCGGAACTGACCCAGGTTCGAGCCCCGGGCTCGGGCGTGGGCGCTCATCGGCGCGCCGAGGCCTCGCCGCCGTTCATCGTCGGCGTGCGGTTCATCTGCGCGGCCGGAATCCACAGGCCGCCCTGCTCGTCGATCCACATCGCGTCGACCC
>NZ_VRVD01000167.1:0-8533 GCF_008040015.1 Methylobacterium sp. WL18
CCGCCGCGCAGGATCGCCGCCGCCACCACCGCGGCGGCCCGTTCGGCTTCGGCTGCTGCCTTCAGCGCGGCGGGATCGGTCAGGCCGTAGCTGTCGCCCGCGTGCAGCAGCACGCCGCGCAGGGAGGCACCGTCGGAGAGCACCCGGCCGATGGCGACCAGCGTATCCGCATCGCGCGGATCGACACCGGAGCGATGGCCGTCAGCATCGACCTCGATCAGCACCGGCATCGGGTCGCCGTTGCGGCGGCTCCACGCCACCACGGCGTTTGCCTGCTCGATGGAATCCAGCACGATGGCGAGATCTGCCCCCCAGCGCCGCCGGATCGCCCCGACGCGGTCGAGCTTCTGCGGCGCGATCCCGACGGCGTAGATCAGGTCGCGCACGCCGCCCTCGGCGAAGTGCTCGGCCTCCCGGAGGGTCGAGACTGTCGCGGGTCCGGACGGGCTCGCCATGGCGATGCGGGCGACGTCGAGCGATTTCGCGGTCTTCAGGTGCGGCCGCAGCGTTACGCCCAGCCGGTCGAGCCCCGCCCGCATGGTCGCGACGTTGGCGGTCAGCCTGTCCGCGTCGAGGAGCAGGCAGGGCGTCTCGAGCCCATCGAAGCCGTCCGGCCGTGTGAACTGCCCATCCGCCATCCGCCCGCTCCCGCCATCCATGCGGGCGCGGTTCTAGACGGGGGCGCCGTCACTGTCGCGTTCCAGCCACAAGAATTGTGAGTGTTCTCTGGTTCACCCTGGTACCCTGAGGGCCCGCAATCATGCAGATCCCCCGATTGTCGCGATGAAGGCTGAAGCGTCCCGGGCGACATCGGCTGCCGGCTTGCCGGGGCGATAGAGGTTCGAGCCGAGACCGAAGCCCACCGCGCCGGCCTGCCGCCAGACCGGCACGCTGTCGGGCGTGACGCCGCCGACGGCGAGGACGCGGGCGCTCGCCGGGAACACCGCCCGGTGCGCCTTGAGCGCGGCCGGGGTCGCGATGTCCGCGGGGAAGAGCTTCAGGGCGGTTGCGCCGGCCTGGAGGGCGGCGAATGCCTCGCTCGGCGTCTGGTAGCCGGGCAGCGAGACGAGGCCCGCGGCCATGGTCGCGCCGATCACCGCCGGGTCGGTGTTGGGCGAGACGATCAAGGTCCCGCCTGCCGCCGCGACGTCGCCGACCTGCGCCGGTGTGAGAACCGTGCCGGCCCCGACCAGGGCGCGCCCGGCGAACCGGTCGGCCAGCAGCCCGATGCTCCTGAGCGGATCGGGCGAGTTGAGCGGCACCTCGATCAGGGTGAACCCGGCCTCGACCAGCGCGTCGCCGATGGCGGGCGCCTCGTCCGGGGTGAGCCCGCGCAGGATCGCCACCAGGGGGCAGGCCGCGAAGGCCACTTCGAATCGGTCGAGGATCGTCATGCCCGCACTTTCGAGATGGCCTGCCAGATGGCGTGGATGCCGGCCGTCGTGGCGCCGTCCGGCACCGGCACGGCATGGCCGCCAGCTTCCGTGATCGCAACGTCGTAGAGCGCAGACAGAGCGCCGCCGCCGAGCAGGTGTACCGGACGCTCGGCGAGATCGGTGCGCGTGCCGACATCCGCACCGATCATCAGGCCGCTGGCGTAGGCGGCGGCATCGGCGGGTGCCAGCCGGTCGAGCAGCACCCCGGCGCGGACCTCGAACAGGGCGGCGGCGAGGTTGCGCGCCTCGCTCCCGCGGCGGAGCCCCTCCCGGAAGGCGGGACCGTCCGCGACCGCACCGTCCAGCATGCCGGCCAGGATGCCGTGGGTGCGGACCAGGGCGAAGAGTTCGCCGGTCATCACGGTGGCGAAATCGGTGATCGCGCCGTCCACCGTGGCGATCCACTTGTTGTGCGTGCCGGGCTGGCAGAACAACGCCGTCGGCGGCGCGGCGCCGCTGCTGATCGCGCCGAGCACCTGGACTTCCTCGCCCCGCATCACGTCCGGGCGTGGGCCGCTCCGGAGCGCGACGCCCGGGACGATCCGCACGTCGGGGGCGACCGCGAGGCTCGCCTCGGCGAGGTCCTGCAGCGTTGCGGGCGCATCGATATAGGCAGCCTCGCGCCAGCCGCGCGTCGAGCCGACCATGCCGGCCGCGACCACGGCCTGCGCGCCGAAACGCTCCCGCAGCTGTGCAATCGCGTCGGGATAGTCGCCAGGGGTTAGCGCGAGGACGCCGCGATCGTCCTGAAGCGTGTCGAGGACCTCGCCCGCCTCCGACATGGCGTAGGCGCGCCGGTTGGTGGTGCCCCAATCGACGGCAATGTAGGCGGCCCGACCGACCATGCACGCCCTCCCTACCAATAATTTGTCTGAGTTATAGGCCCGACCGGAACAAGGTCAAGCGCGCCGCCGCCGCCCGCCCGGCCTTGGGGTGACGGGTCGCCGGACGCCCTTCCGTGTCGGTATCATGACCGCGACGGGATGTTCGGCCCGGATCAGCCAAGCATCAGCATATCATGAGCCGGGGATTGTCCCGCCGCGCCGAGCGTTTGCGATGGACTGTTCAGGGCGTGATCGGCGATATGGCAGGCAATAAATCATACGCGGGAGGGACGCGCTTGGCACGGGACGTGATCCTGGCGACCGATGGCTTGACGATGGAATTCAAGGGATTCCGGGCCGTCAACGGCGTCAAGTTGGAAGTCGAGCGCGGGACGATCCATGCGCTGATCGGCCCGAACGGTGCCGGCAAGACCACCTGCTTCAATCTGCTCACGAAGTTCCTGATCCCCACCGCCGGTACCATCCGGTACAAGGATCGGGACATTACCGGGCTGCGCGCCGCGGATGTGGCCCGGCTCGGCCTCGTGCGGTCCTTCCAGATCTCGGCGGTGTTTCCGCACCTGACGGTCACCGAGAACGTCCGCATCGCGCTCCAGCGCCGGCGCCGGGGCGATTCGTTCGATTTCTGGCGTCCCGAGAAGGTGCTGCGGGCGCTCGACGGCGAGGCGTTGGCGCTTGTCGAGGCCGTGGGCCTGTCCGAGTTCGCCGACTCGCTGGCGGTCGAGCTGTCCTACGGCCGCAAGCGCGCGCTCGAGATCGCCACGACCCTGGCGCTCGATCCCGAGATGCTGCTCCTCGACGAGCCTATGGCCGGCATGGGCCACGAGGACGTCGACCGGACGGCGCAGCTGATCCGCCGGGTCTCGAAGGACCGGACGATCCTGATGGTCGAGCACAATCTCTCGGTGGTCGCGTCGCTGTCCGACCGCATCACCGTCCTGGCGCGCGGGCAGGTCCTGGCAGAGGGCGATTACGCCACCGTCTCGAAGGACCCGCGCGTGGTCGAGGCTTATATTGGGTCGGGACATGCTTGAGGCCGCCGTGAAGAGACCCGCGCCGGCCGCGGCGACCGATGCGCTCCTCACCGTCCGCGGCCTGGAGGGCTGGTACGGCGAGAGCCACGTGCTGCACGGCATCGACCTGGATGTCCGGGCCGGCGAAGTGATCACGCTGCTCGGCCGGAACGGCGCCGGCAAGACCACGACGCTCCGGGCGATCATCGGCATCCTGGGCAAGCGGGCCGGCTCGATCGTCTATGACGGCGTCGAAACGATCCGGATGGCCTCGCGCAACATCGCCCGGCTCGGGCTCGGCTACGTCCCGGAGGAGCGCGGCATCTTCGCGAGCCTCACGGTCCACGAGAACCTGATGCTGCCGCCGCGGGTGAAGCCCGGCGGCATGACGGTGGCCGAGATCCACACCCTGTTCCCGAACCTGAAGGAGCGTGCGGGCAGCCAGGGCACCAAGCTCTCGGGCGGCGAGCAGCAGATGCTCGCCATCGGCCGGATCCTGCGGACCGGTGCCAAGCTGATCCTGCTGGACGAGCCGACCGAAGGTCTCGCGCCGGTAATCGTGCAGCAGATCGGCCGGACGATCCAGCAGTTGAAGTCTCAGGGCTATACCATTGTGCTGGTGGAGCAGAATTTCCGCTTCGCGCAGACCTTGGCCGACCGGCACTTCGTCATCGAGCAGGGCAGGGTGGTCGACATGATCCCGAATGCCGAGCTTGACGCAAATATCGACAAGCTTCACGCCTATCTCGGCGTCTGAGGCGGACGGCGAATACCCAATAAGCGCTGGAGAACGGCGTCAGAGGCTCGGCAGGCGGTGATCCGCTGCGCCGCAGGAGGATAGGAAGATCATGTTCGGACGTCTCATCGGGTCCGTGTCCCTCGCCGCCCTCGCGGGTGCCCTCATGATGGGCGGCGCGAGCGCGCAGACGAACGTGAAGATCGGCATCCTCGGCGACCGCTCGGGCGCCTATTCCGACATCAGCGGCGAGGGCTCTGTGGTTGCCGCGAAGCTGGCGGTGGAGGACTTCAAGCCGGCCGAGCACGGGCTGAAGGTCGAGATCGTCTCCGCCGACCACCAGAACAAGCCCGATGTCGGCGCCGGCATCGCCCGGCAATGGTACGACCGCGACGGCGTCGACATGATCACCGACGGCGTGACTTCGTCGGTCGCCCTGGCGATCAGCCAGGTGACCAAGGAGAAGAACAAGGTCTTCATCGACACCGGCGCCGGCACCGCCGACCTCACCGGCCCGCAATGCACGCCGAACACGATCCACTGGGTCTACGACACGGTGGCGCTCGCCAACGGCACCGGCGGCGCCATGGTCAAGCGCGGCGGCAACACCTGGTTCTTCCTCACAGCCGACTACGTCTTCGGCCAGACCCTCCAGCGCGACACCAGCGCGGTGATCACCAAGAACGGTGGCAAGGTCATCGGCTCGGTCAAGACCCCGTTCCCGACCTCGGACTTCTCATCGTTCCTGCTGCAGGCGCAGGGGTCCGGCGCCAAGGTGATCGGGCTCGCCAACGCCGGTACCGACACGATCAACGCGATCAAGCAGGCCGGCGAGTTCGGCATTACCGAAGGCGGCCAGGCCCTCGCCGGGCTCCTGGTGTTCTCCTCGGACGTGCACTCGCTTGGGACCAAGGTCGCGCAGGGCCTCGTGCTCACCGAGCCGTTCTACTGGGACCTGAACGACCAGACCCGGGCCTTCTCGGACCGGTTCGCCAAGCAGATGAAGGGCAATTCGAAGCCGACCGCCAACCACGCGGGCGTCTATTCCGACGTGCTCCACTACTTGAAGGCGATGGCCGAGCTGAAATCCGGTGCCGACGGCGCCGCCGTGGTCGCGAAGATGAAGTCCATGCCCACCGATGATCCGCTGTTCGGCAAGGGCACGATCCGGGCGGACGGCCGCAAGATCCACGACATGTACCTGTTCGAGGTGAAGAAGCCCTCCGAGTCGAAGGATGAGTGGGACCTGTACAACAAGCTCGAGACGATCCCGGGCGATCAGGTCTTCCGCCCGCTTGCCGACGGCAACTGCCCGCTGGTGAAGGGTTGACGGTGCGGGTCCGGCACGGAGGACGGCTATGACCACGATCTTCGGCGTGCCGACCCAGGCGCTGTTCGGGCAGTTGCTGCTCGGCCTGATCAACGGCTCGTTCTACGCGATCCTGTCGCTCGGGCTCGCGATCATCTTCGGGCTCCTGAACATCATCAACTTCGCCCATGGCGCGCTGTACATGATGGGCGCGTTCGTGGCCTGGATGCTGCTGACCTATGTCGGGCTGGGCTACTGGTGGGCGCTCGGGCTGGCGCCGCTGGTGGTGGGGGCCTTCGGCATCCTGCTTGAGCGGGTGCTGATCGCGCGCCTCTACAAGCTCGATCACCTCTACGGCCTGCTCCTGACCTTCGGGCTGGCGCTGATCATCCAGGGCCTGTTCCGCAACCAGTACGGCGTGTCGGGGCTGCCCTACGCGATCCCGGCCGAGCTGTCGGGCGGCCAGCGCCTGCCGTTCATGTTCCTGCCGAACTACCGGGCCTGGGTAGTGGTGGCCTCGCTCACCGTCTGCATCGCGACGTGGCTGGTGATCGAGAAGACCAAGCTCGGCGCCTACCTCCGGGCCGCGACCGAGAACCCGACCCTGGTCCAGGCCTTCGGGGTGAACGTGCCGCTGTTCCTGACCCTGACCTACGGGTTCGGCGTGGCGCTCGCGGGTTTCGCCGGGGTCCTCGCCGCCCCGATCTACTCGGTGAACCCGAACATGGGCGCCGACATCATCATCGTGGTCTTCGCCGTGGTGGTGATCGGCGGCATGGGCTCGATCATCGGCTCGGTGATCACCGGCTTCGCCCTCGGCCTGGTCGAGGGCCTGACCAAGGTGTTCTACCCGGAGGCGTCGGCCACCGTGATCTTCGTGATCATGGTGCTGGTGCTGCTCGTCAAACCCGCCGGCCTGTTCGGGCGCACGGCCTGAACCAGATCAGAGGCTCGATCCCCATGGCCGACACCGCCGCCATCGACGTCGCCCCGATCGCCGCCGCGCTGCCGACGCGCCGCGACGACAAGGCGCTGCACTGGATGATCTTCGTCGGCATCGCGGTCGTGCTGACCGCGGCGCCGCTGGTGCTCTATCCGGTCTACCTGATGAAGGTGCTGTGCTTCGCGCTGTTCGCGCTCGCCTTCAACCTGCTGCTCGGCTACGGCGGCCTGCTCTCGTTCGGCCACGCCGCCTATTTCGGGATGGCGAGCTATCTCTGCGCCTACACGGCCAAGAACCTCGGCTTCACCCCGGAACTGGCGATCCTGTCGGGCACCGCCACGGCGGCCCTGCTCGGGCTGGTCTTCGGCTCGCTGGCGATCCGCCGGCAGGGCATCTACTTCTCGATGATCACCCTGGCGCTCGCTCAGATGGCGTTCTTCTTCTCGCTGCAGGCGAAGTTCACCGGCGGCGAGGACGGCATCCAGGCGGTGCCGCGTGGCAACCTGTTCGGAGTGTTCAGCCTCGCCGACGACCGGGCGATGTACGCCGTCGTCTGCGTGGTCTTCATGGCCGGGATGCTGCTGATCTACCGGATCATTCACTCGCCGTTCGGGCAGGTGCTCAAGGCGATCCGGGACAACGAGCCCCGGGCGATTTCGCTGGGCTACCGGGCCAACCAGTACAAGCTCGCGGTGTTCGTCCTCTCGGCGACGCTCGCGGGGCTTGCGGGCTCGACCAAGGCGATCGTGTTCCAGCTCGCCTCGCTCACAGACGTCCACTGGTCGATGTCCGGCGAGGTGGTGCTGATGACGCTGGTGGGCGGCATGGGCACGGTGTTCGGGCCGATCGTCGGCGCGATGGTGATCGTCACCATGGAGACCTACCTGGCCCAGTTCGGCGCCTGGGTGACCATCATCCAGGGCTGCGTCTTCGTGCTCTGCGTGCTGCTGTTCCGCGAGGGCATCGTCGGCCTGATCGCCCGGATCATCCGCAAGCCGCTGTGAGACGCGGCGGGTGCCGGTTCGTTGACGGATCATTAACCACACCCGCTCAACCTGCAGTTCCCAGGCTGACAGGTTTGACCATGACGAAGACCCAGCCGCTGAGCATCGATGATCCGGCGGCGGATTGCCCGATCCCGCCGGAGACCGTCGGCCAATTGATCAAGGCCGACGCCGACACCGCGACGTACATCCTCGACGGCATCCCCGAGGCGACCCGGGCACGCCTCGCGGTCTGGCTGTACGGCCGCAGCCATACCCACGAGATCGGCGTGCGCGTCGCTGCGACCTGCGACGGCGCCACCCTGCGACGGGCCGCTGGGGTCGTCGGCACCGCCCTGTATGACGCGTCGCGTCGCCCCTACAAGGCGCCGAGCCATGGCGCCCGGCCCGCCGGCAGCCGCATTTCGCTGGGCGGATCGAGCCGCCGCGCCTGAGCGCCGCGGCTTCGCGACACGGTCCCTGTCATCGGGTGCGCGAGAGCATCATCCCGACAGGTGGATTCCGGCTTTCGGAAAAAGATGACGTAGAAACAGAAGCCTCGATCGCCGTTCCGGCTCTGATTTCGGGGACGACGATCTAGGAGCGCCGCCGCCCAGCCGCTATCGTGGGCGTCGATGTCCACCCTTTCGCCCGTCATCCGCCGTCTCGACCCGATCCTTGTTGACCGCATCGCGGCGGGCGAGGTGGTCGAGCGCCCGGCCTCGGCCGTGAAGGAGCTGGTCGAGAACGCGATCGATGCCGGGGCCCGCACCATCGAGGTGGTGGTGGAGAACGGCGGTCGGCGGCTGATCCGGGTGATCGACGACGGCCGCGGCATGGGCCCGGACGACCTCGCTCTGTGCGTCGAGCGCCACGCGACCTCGAAGCTGCCCGGCGGCGACCTCTCGGCCATCGACACGCTGGGATTCCGCGGCGAGGCTTTGCCCTCGATCGGCGCCGTGTCCCGGCTCGCGATCACCACCCGTCCAGAAGGTGCCGAGGCCGGGGCGAGCCTCACCGTCGAGGCCGGCGTGAAGGGCCCGGTCCGTCCGGCCCCGGCCCAGCGCGGCACCCGGATCGAGGTGACCGAGCTGTTCGCCGCGACGCCGGCGCGGCTGAAGTTCCTGAAATCCGACCGCGCCGAGAACGCCGCCATCGCGGAGACCCTGCGGCGGCTCGCCGTTGCCCAGCGCGGCATCCGCTTCACGCTGCGCGCCGATGCGGGGCAGCCGCTGCTGCTGCCGGCCGAGACCGGCCCCGAGGGCGAG
>NZ_VRVD01000168.1:0-8531 GCF_008040015.1 Methylobacterium sp. WL18
CGCCGTCGCGGCCCAGCGCTTCACCCTGGATTACGGGCGGGCCTGGTTCCCCTGGAGCGAGGGCGGGTCGATCTCGGACGCGGCGCTCCTGGCCACCGGGCGGCTCGACGCGACGGTCGTCAACAGCATGCTCTGGGATCTAGCGCCGATCCTGCCCCTGTTCGAGGCGCTGGGCTTTCGCCTCTATCACTGGCCCGACCTCGCTCCCCCGCCCGCCGCCTTCATCGACCTGTTCGATGCGGAGCTGTCGGCCCACGACGACCTCTGGCTGGTCTGCCGGGATCGAGACCAGGCGGCCGACCTGGCGAGGGCGATCCGCAAGGCCTAGCGGATTACCCTGTGAGTCGGTCGTGCCGTTGGGCATCCACGCCTGATCGCATTCGGGTGCCAGCCCCTTCACGGGCCACTGCACTCGGCCAATCTGTTGATCTGACCGGCCTGGATGAATGGCGAGCGCTGTAGCGAGGCGGTTTCCTCATCGAGAAGAACGGCATTCGGGTAGGTGATATAGCCCTGCATCATTAGGGCCTCGGAGCGGCATTGGCTCGTTTGACATGCGGGTGAACGATCCGGATGCCTCAAGCCAAGCGTGTGCAACAGTTCGTGCCCCATTCCGCCGATCCAGCGGCATCGTCCTGCGATCTCGGCACCGTTGGCCTTCTCGCAGGCGGGTACGATGGCTTCCCCGCTGATCCCCCTGAGATCATTGGCGGACACGACCGCGAGTCCGTTGCCGCCGGCTCCCGATTGCCCGCAGGCGTGATCAGCGTCGACGTAGACGACGTATCGTGCCTCCGGATCGTTCAGCTTGGCAGCTCCCAGACGCGTCAGCTCATCGAGCGCGTTGCGATAGAAGGCGTCGAACCCGCGGTATTGATCGACCGCGCTGAACCACCGGGCCGGCTTATCGGAACGCAGGATCCTCACCGCCGGATGACCCAGACGGACCGTGCGACCCTCGAGCTTCTTGCCCAGCCACGATTGGAAATGGTGCGCCGCTTCGGCGATGCGGCTGGGATAGATCGACGAGATCGAGCGATCGCTTGGCACGAGGTAAATGAAGCGGACCTCTCCCGTAGTGGGAGACCGGAATGCTTCGCCGAGCGCGGCGCGATCGACCGGCAAGCCCAGCACGGCAACAAGGGCGAAGAAGAAGAGGCGCATTGACGGCATGGCGCGCAGTCTCGCGCGCGAGAGGTGAACAACCTCACCGGCGCTCGGTCCTTTACGCTGCAAAAACTGAGCGAAACACGGGACTAGTGACACTGTCGAACATCGGGCGATGTGAGACGAGGCCGTACAGTTTCAGTCCGACGTTACGTCCGTCAATCGATGGACCATGATCGCGTCGAGGAGCCCGGGGAAGCGCGCGTCGACATCCTCCCGGCGCAGCGCGATCAGGCAGCGCATCCCCTCGGGCCGGGTGCGCGTCACGCCGGCCTCGCGCAGGATCTTGAGATGGTGCGTCATGGTCGAGCGCGGCACGCTGTCGGCCAGCAGGTCTCCAGATGCGCGCTCGCCGGCCTTCACGAGGTCCGACACCACCGCCAGGCGGGTCGGATCGCTCAGGGCGAACAGGACCCGGTGCAGGGTCAGCTCGGAAACGTCGGGATGGAAGAACTTGCGGGGGCTCATGGCGCCGTTTATGTACGATTTTCGTCGTACATCGTAAAGAGGCGGCGAGACATGAGACGAATCGCGGTGCTGGCGCTCGGGATGTTTGCCCTGGGCTTGGATGCGTATGTGGTCGCGGGGCTGCTGCCGGGGATCGGGGCCGCAGTCCAGGTCGAGCCCGGCGAGGCCGGGCAGGCGGTCACGGTCTTCACCCTGGCCTACGCGCTGGCGGCGCCGGTCTGCGCAGGATTGCTCGCCGGACGGCCGGTTCGGCGGGTGCTCGGCGTGGCGCTCGCGGTTTTCACACTGGCGAACCTGCTGAGTGCCCTGGCGACCGGCCTGTTCGGGCTGCTCCTGGCCCGGGCGCTCGCCGGCCTCGCGGCCGGTCTATACGCGCCGGTGGCGATCGCGTCGGCGGCCGCACTGGTGGAGCCGGGCCGGAAGGGCCGCGCCCTGGCGCTGACCCTCGGGGGCATGAGCACCGGAACGGTCATCGGCGTGCCCGCCGGCCTGTGGATCGCCGAACGGCTCGGCTGGCAGAGCGCCTTGTGGATGGTGACACTGCTGGGCGCCGTCGCGACGGTCGCGATCCTGGCACGCCTGCCCGACATCGAAGCCGCGGAGCCGCCATCGTGGCGGGCCCGGGCAGCCCTGCTGACCGACGCGTCGGTTGTTGCGACGGTCGCGGTCACGTTCCTCACCGCCATCGCCAGCCTCGGGCTCTACACCTATCTGGCACCGCTCCTCGACCGCGCCGGCCTCGGCACTGCTGAGGCCTCGTATTTCTGGGCCTGGGGCATCGGCGGGATGGTGGGCAGTTTTTCTGTCGGCCCGCTGATCGACCGGACCCGCGATCCCCGTCGGGTGATGGCCGTGATCCTGGCCGCCCTGACACTCGCGCTCGCATTGCTCCCCAGCCTGCTCGGCACCCCGCTTCTCGGCTACCTGCCGTTGTTGGTCTGGGGCGCCATGGGCTGGGCCTCGCAGGCGCCGCAGCAGCATGCCCTGCTGCACCTCCGGCCCGATCACGGCAGCGTCGCCGTCGCGCTGAACAGCTCGGCGAACTATTTGGGCGGCGCGGCCGGTGCGGCGCTCGGCGGCGTGGTGGTCACGCTGGCGGGAATCTCCGCCCTGCCGATCACCGCCGCCGCTGCGGCGACTGCAGGCTTCGCATTGCAGGTGGCGATCCTGGCTCGGGTTCGCCATGTCGCGGCGGGCTGATGCGCCGGACCGTGGGCAGGTTCATTGCTTGTGGACCCCTCTTCGCCTGACCAGGTGATATTTCCGCAGACACCCCAGCCTACGCCGCATCATTCCGGGGCCGCGAAGCGGAGCCCGGAGTCTAGAAACACAGGTCGAGCAGGACTTTGCACCGTCGGCGGCTCTGGATTCCGGGCTCGCCTGCGGCGCCCCGGAATGACGCGGCGGTTTTATTGAGCAGCGGTGGCGAGATCGTCCTACGAGGCTGACCGCGCATCAAAAAGGCGGCGCGCCGTCATCCGGTGCGCCGCCTTACGCAAAACCGTAGCGCTCAGTTCAGGGCCACGTTGGCCGGCCGGCGCTCGGCGCCGACTGTGACGTCGCCGATCATCAGGCCCATCGGGCCCAGCCGAACCGGCACCGTCTCGCCGTCGTGGATCTTGCCTGAGAGCACCTGCTCGGCCAGCGGATCCTGGACGTTCTTCTGGATCACCCGCTTGAGCGGCCGCGCCCCGTAGGCCGGATCGTAGCCCTTGTCGGCGAGCCAGATCTTGGCCTCCTCGTCGAGATCCAGGGTGATCTTGCGATCCTCCAGGAGCTTCGCCAGGCGCCCGAGCTGGATCTCGACGATCGCCCCCATCTCCGACCGCGCCAAGCGGTGGAACAGGATGATCTCATCGACCCGGTTCAGGAATTCCGGCCGGAAGTGGCCCCGCACCACGTTCATGACCTCGTCGCGGACCGCATCGGTGTCCTCGCCCGCGGGCTGGTTCACGAGGTACTCGGACCCGAGATTCGAGGTCATGATCAGCAGCGTGTTGCGGAAGTCGACCGTCCGCCCCTGCCCGTCCGTGAGCCTTCCGTCGTCGAGAACCTGCAGCAGGACGTTGAACACGTCCGGATGCGCCTTCTCGACCTCGTCGAACAGCACGACCTGATAGGGCCGCCGCCGGACCGCCTCGGTGAGCGCCCCGCCCTCCTCGTAGCCGACATAGCCCGGAGGCGCGCCGATCAGGCGGGCGACCGCATGCTTCTCCATGTACTCGGACATGTCGATGCGCACGAGCGCCGTGTCGTCGTCGAACAGGAAGCCGGCGAGCGCCTTGGTCAACTCGGTCTTGCCGACGCCCGTGGGCCCCAGGAACATGAACGAGCCGATCGGCCGGTTCGGGTCCTGCAACCCGGCCCGCGCGCGCCGGACCGCGGTCGAGACCGCCTCCACTGCCTCGCGCTGGCCGACGACGCGCTTGGCCAGCGCATCCTCCATGGCGAGCAGCTTCTCGCGCTCGCCTTCCAGCATCTTGTCCACCGGCACGCCGGTCCAACGGGAGACCACCCCGGCCACGTGGGCGGGCGTGACCGCCTCCTCCATCATGCCGTCGCGGCCGCCATCGGACTTCTCCTCGATCTCGGCGAGCTGCTTCTCCAGGCCCGGGATCACCCCGTAGGCGAGTTCGCCGGCGCGCTGGTACTGGCCCTGGCGCTGGGCCGCGGCCAATTCGTTGCGGGCCTCGTCGAGCTTCTTCTTCAGGCCGGCGGCGGTGCCGAGCTTGTCCTTCTCCGCCTTCCACCGGGCGGTGATCGACGCCGAGCGCTCCTCGAGGTCGGCCAGCTCCCGCTCCAGCCGGACCAGCCGGTCGCGGGAGGCGGAATCGGTCTCCTTCTTGAGCGCCTCGGCCTCGATCTTCAGCCGCACGATCTCGCGGTCGACCGAGTCGAGCTCCTCCGGCTTCGAATCGACCTGCATGCGCAGGCGCGAGCCGGCCTCGTCGATCAGGTCGATCGCCTTGTCGGGCAGGAACCGGTCGGTGATGTAGCGGTTCGAGAGCGTCGCGGCCGCCACCAGGGCCGAATCCTGGATACGCACGCCGTGGTGCTGCTCGTACTTCTCCTTCAGCCCGCGCAGGATCGACACCGTGTCCTCCACGGTGGGCTCCGACACGAAGACCGGCTGGAAGCGCCGCGCCAGGGCCGCGTCCTTCTCGACGTGCTTGCGGTACTCGTCCAGCGTAGTCGCGCCGACGCAGTGCAGCTCGCCGCGGGCGAGCGCCGGCTTCAGCAGGTTCGAGGCGTCCATCGCCCCGTCCGCCTTCCCGGCGCCGACCAGCGTGTGCATCTCGTCGATGAACAGGATGATGCCGCCCTCGGCCGCCGTGACCTCGGAGAGCACGCCCTTCAGCCGCTCCTCGAACTCGCCGCGATACTTCGCGCCGGCGATCAGCGAGCCCATGTCGAGGGCCAGCAGGCTCTTGTCCTTGAGCGATTCCGGCACGTCGCCGTTGATGATGCGCAGGGCCAGGCCCTCGACGATCGCGGTCTTGCCGACACCGGGCTCGCCGATCAGCACGGGGTTGTTCTTGGTGCGCCGGGACAGGACCTGGATGGTCCGCCGGATCTCCTCGTCGCGGCCGATCACCGGGTCGAGCTTGCCGTCCCGGGCGGCCTCGGTGAGGTCGCGGGCATATTTCTTCAGCGCGTCGTAGGCGTTCTCGGCCGAGGCGTTGTCGGCGGTGCGGCCCTTGCGGAGCGCGTTGATCGCCCCGTTCAGCGATGCGGGCGTCACGCCCGCCGCCTGCAGCGCGCGGCCGGCCTCGGACTCCTTCTCCACCGCGAGGGCGAGGAGCAGGCGCTCGACCGTGACGTAGGAATCGCCGGCCTTCTTGGCCGCCTGCTCGGCGGTGTCGAACAGGCGCATCAGCTCGCGCGTCGCCTGCGGGGCCGACGCGTTGCCGGAGACCTTCGGCTGCTTGGCGAGCCACTGCTCGGTCTGCGCCAGCGCGACCCGCGACTGCCCGCCCGCGCGGTCGATCAGACCGGCGCACAGGCCCTCGGGGTCGTCGAGCAGCACCTTGAGCAGGTGCCCAGGCTGAAGCTGCGGATGGCCCTCGCGCATCGCGAGGTTCTGCGCCGCCTGGACGAAGCCGCGGGCGCGCTCGGTGTAGAGTTCGAAATTCATGCGTGTCTCACCCTCCCGTGCCGGCATCCGCCGCCCGAGATGGCGCGGCCCTGCCGAAACGTCGCCCCCCCGGCACTCTGCCGCGAGGGACCCCGGCGCCGAAAGCCGCCGGTAGTCCCGATGTGGTGTTGTATTTGCGCACCACAAGGGCTTCGGGACTTGCGCGGCGCAGCTTTTCCGAGCCACCTTCCCGGCATGCAAGCCGCGCTCGAAATCGGCCTCCTCGGCCTCTACCGCTACCCCGTGAAGGGTCTGAGCCCCGAGCCGCTGGAACGGGCGGAGCTGGAGACCAGCGGCTTCTTCCCGGGGGACCGGCTCTACGCCATCGAGAACGGGCCCTCGGGCTTCGACCCGGTGGCGCCGCGGCACCAGCCCAAGACAAAGTACCTGATGCTGATGCGCGACGAGGCGCTGGCCCGCCTGCGCACCCGGTACGACGATGCCACCGCGACCCTCACGGTCGAGCATGCCGGGGAGACGCTGGCCTTCCGGCTCGACACGGAGGCCGGTCGCGACGGGCTCGCCGACCTGATGCGGCACTGCCTCCCGGAGAGCCTGCGGGGTGAGCCGAAGGTGCTCGCGGCGCCGCCGCAATACCGCTTCACCGATTCGCCCACCGGCTACGTCTCGCTGATCAACCGGGCGAGCGTGGCGGCCGTGGAAGAGTATGTCGGCGCGCCGGTCGACCCGCTGCGCTTCCGCGGCAACCTGCTGGTCGACGGGCTGGCACCGTTCGCCGAGCTCGACATGGTCGGGCGGGTGATCGAGGCGCCGAGCGGGCTACGGCTTAAAATCACCAAGCGTACCGTGCGCTGCGCCGCCACCAACGTCGATCCGGTGAGCGGCGTGCGCGACCACGACATCCCCTGGACCCTGGACGCCCGGCTCGGCCACCGCGACCTCGGCGTCTACGCCGAAGTGATCGCCGGTGGGGCGCTGGCCGTGGGCGATACGCTGCGCACCGTCGGCTGAGCTGCGTCCGTCAGAGCCGGGCCACGTAGGCCGCAAGATCTTTTATGTCGGCCTCGCTCAGGCCCTGCGCGACCTCGTTCATCGCGGGGTCGTAGCCCGGCCGGGTGTTCGACTTGTAGGCCGAGAGCGCCTGCGCAAGGACCTCCTCCCGCTGCGCCCGGATCCGGGGAACCGCGTCCCGGCCGGCCAAGTCGGCACCGTGGCAGGAATTGCACTGGTGCTTGGAGACCAGCGCCTGCGCGCGTACCACCAGGGCCGGGTCCGCAGCCGGCCCCGACCACGCGGGGGGCGGCAGGGTCGCGACCGCATCGGCATAGGCGCGCAGGTCGTCGTCGGAGAAGCCGGCGGCGACGTCGTTCATCGGCGGGGCCTCGCGCTGCTTCTCCCGGAACTGGAACAGCTGCGTCACGACATAATCCGCCTGCTGTCCGCCGAGCGAGGGTACACCCTCGGTCTCGGAGGTGCCGCTCCCGTGGCAGGCCACGCACGGGGCCAGCCGCTCCGGCACGGCCGACTGGGGTACGGTCGACTGGGGCGCGGCCAGAGCCGCCCCCGCCAGCAGGGCGCCGAGGGGCAGCGCGAGCCCCCGGACAACCCCGATCCTCGACGGACCGCGCATCACTGGCCGTAGCTGACGCGGTAGATCGCGCCGTTGTAATCGTCCGAGACGAGCAGCGACCCGTCCTTGGCGACCAGCACGTCCGCCGGGCGCCCGGCATACTTGTTGTCCTGCAGGAAGCCGGTCAGGAACGGCTCGACGGATGCGACCTTGCCGTCCGGGCCGAGCTTCGCCATCACCACGTCGCCCCCGAGCTTCGTCGTGCGGTTCCAGGACCCGTGCCGGGCGATGAAGACCGCATCCTTGTAAGCCTCCGGGAACTGCGCGCCGGTGTAGAACCGCATGCCGAGCGAGGCCGTGTGCGGCCCGAGCAGGCCCGCCGGGGCCGTGAATTCCGAGCAGGAATGGCCCCAGCCGTATTCGGGATCGGTGAACGTGCCCTGGTGGCAGAACGGGTAGCCGAAATGCTGCTTGCCGGGTTCGGTCAGCACGTTCAGCTCGTCGTTCGGGATGTCCTCAGAGACCCAGTCGCGGCCATTGTCGGTGAACCAGAGCTGCTTGGTCTTCGGGTTCCAGTCGAAGCCCACCGTGTTGCGCACCCCGCGGGCGACCACCTCGGCGTTCTTGCCATCGAGATCGATGCGCCGGATCTGGGCGTGCGTGTCCGGGGGCATCACGATGTTGCCGGGCGCGCCGACCGGGACGTAGAGCTTGTTGTCCGGACCAATGGCGATGAACTTCCAGCCATGGGCCTCGTCCTTCGGCAGGTCGTCGTAGACGAGGGTCGGCTTCTCGGCGCCGTCGAGGTGCTTGGCGATGTCGTCGTAGCGCCAGATCTTGGACAGCTCGGCCACGTACAGGGCGCCGTCGTGGAACGCGACGCCGTTCGGACGGTGGAGGCCGGACGCGATGGTCTTCACCACGCGCTTGCCGTCCGGCCCGGCCTGCGGCAGCACCGCGTAGACCTTGCCGACCGTGCGGGTGCCGATGAACAGCGTGCCGTCCGGCGCCTGCGTCATCGAGCGCGCGTTGGCGAGGCCGCTGGCATAGACCTCGACCTTGAAGCCCTCCGGCACCTTCAGCTTGTCGAGCGGCAGCTTGGCGGCGGCGGTGGCCAGCGGTGGCCCCGCTACCGGGGCGAGCTTGGCCGCGTCCCCGCCTTCCGGGCGTCCGTAGAGCGCCGAGCCGCGGTCGACCTGCACGCTGGCCGGGGGCGCCGAGCTGGCCGGC
>NZ_VRVD01000169.1:0-8510 GCF_008040015.1 Methylobacterium sp. WL18
GCTCGAAGGTGGAATCCGGCAGCTGCCACAGCTCCTTGACGCCGAGCCCGTACTTGAAGTGGTCGCTGTGCCGGTTGAGCGAGAACCGCTGGATCAGCCCCTTGGTCAGGTTGCCCCGGGCGCTCGATGCCTGTGGACAACTCTTGAAACCCGCTCGACGGCAAGGACTTGCGTGACCGAACGGCGCGCCTCGGGCGCCCTGCCGGGCGCGAGGCTGACCGCCGGGTCGCCCCGAGCCCGTCCGTATTCCCCACCCATGCGGCATAGGGGAGCTTTCGCTCAAGTCCGGGCCGCGGCCGCTTGCCTTTCCAGTCTGGAATCGCTTGAGACGGCAGCACACAATGCCGATCCGGCAACGGATCCGGCATAGCGACAAGAAAACAGGAGGCTCGACGATGGCGCTGCCCGAACGCGAAAGCATGGATTTCGACGTGGTCGTGGTCGGCGCCGGCCCGGCCGGGCTCGCCGCCGCGATCCGCCTGAAGCAGCGCGCGGCCGAGATCGGCGAGGAGATCTCCGTCGTCGTTGTGGAAAAAGGCTCCGAGGTCGGCGCCCACATCCTGTCGGGCGCGGTGATCGATCCGATCGGCCTCGACCGGCTGCTCCCGGACTGGCGCTCCGATCCGGAGCGGCCGCTCAAGACCGAGGTCCGGCGCGACGAGTTCATGATGCTGACCAAGAACAGCGGCGTCACCCTGCCGAACGTGTTCTTCCCCAAGCTCATGTCGAACCACGGCAACTTCGTCGGCTCGCTGTCGAACACCTGCAAGTATCTGGGCGCCCAGGCGGAAGCGCTCGGCGTCGAGATCTATCCGGGCTTCCCGGCCTCGGAGGTGCTGTACGACGAATCCGGCGCGGTGGCGGGCATCGCCACGGGCGACCTCGGGATCGGCCGTTCGGGCGATCCGCGCGAGGACTACACCCGCGGCATGGAGCTGCGCGGCAAGTACACAGTGTTCGGCGAGGGCGCCCGGGGCAACCTGACCAAGGGGCTGATCCAGCGGTTCTCGCTCAACCGGCACAGCGACCACTTCAAGTACGGGCTCGGCGTCAAGGAGCTGTGGCAGCTGCCGGATTCCACCTTCGAGCCGGGGCTGGTGCGCCACACGATGGGCTGGCCCCTGCCGAACCGGGCCGGCGGCGGCTCCTGGCTCTACCATTTCGACGACAACCTGCTGTCGGTCGGCTTCGTCACGCACCTGAACTACGAGAACCCGACCCTGTCGCCGTTCGAGGAGTTCCAGCGCTTCAAGACCCACCCGATGATCGCCGACACCTTCGCGGGCGCCAAGCGCATCGGCTACGGCGCGCGCGCCATCATGGAGGGCGGCTGGCAATCGGTGCCCAAGCTCGTGTTCCCGGGCGGCTGCCTGGTCGGCTGCTCGGCGGGCTTCGTCAACGTGCCGCGGATCAAGGGCTCGCACAACGCGATCCTGTCCGGGATGCAGGCGGCCGACGCCATCGCGGACGCCCTGAAGGCCGGCCGGGCCGGCGACGAGCTCGCCGCCTACGACGCCGGCTGGCGCGACAGCCCGATCGGGCAGGACCTCAAGGCCGTGCGCAACGTCAAGCCGCTCTGGTCGCGCTACGGCACCCTGGTGGGGGTCGGGCTCGGCGGGGTCGACATGTGGGCGACCAGCCTGCTCGGCGCCTCGCCGTTCGGCACGCTCAAGCACGGCAAGCCGGACCATGCCTGCCTCAAGCCGCTCTCGGAGGTGACGCCGATCACCTACCCGAAGCCGGACGGCAAGCTGACCTTCGACCGGCTCTCCTCGGTCTACCTCTCGAACACCAACCACGAGGAGGACCAGCCGCCCCACCTCAAGGTCCGCGACCTCGAGCTGCAGAAGCGCTCCGAGCACGACGTCTACGGCGGCCCCTCGTCCCGCTACTGCCCGGCCGGCGTCTACGAATGGGTGGAGGACGCCGCCGCCAGCGACGGCGTGCGCTACCAGATCAACGCGCAGAACTGCGTCCACTGCAAGACCTGCGATATCAAGGATCCGAACCAGAACATCGACTGGGTGACGCCGGAGGGCCCGGGCGGGCCGAACTATCCGAATATGTGAGAAACCTTCCGTCCGATCTGGACAATCCGCACAATCCGCACGAGATTGTGCGGAGGCGGAGGGCTGCCGGGATGGCACGGGATTCAGTAGCCGGGCCGGACGCGCTCGACATCCGGTCCGACGACGTGCTGGCCATGCTCCGGAGGCGCAATCCGGAAGCCGAGCCGGAGGCGTTGAGGCACACCGCCGGCCTGATGGCAGCGGTCGGTCGGGCCGTGGAGCAGGGCGACGTCGTCCGGGCCATGCACGTCGTGCTGGATCATCTGAAAGCCGAGGGATCGGTCTCAAGATCGAGTGAGCCCGGTGATGAAAAGCCGCGGAAGCTCATCCTGAAGCCTCTCGGCGCTGTCGAAGTGAGCCGCGGAGCGGCACCGGGCGAGACGATCGATCGTCGGGACGGTCTAAAGCAGCTTGCGGCCTGTGCGCTTCCCCTGAAGCTCGAGGACTGGGCCGGTCCCCTCGCGGGCGCGGGCGAACTCGCAGCCAATCTCGGGATCGCGCGGTCCACCCTCCAGGATTGGCGGCGCAGCGGCGCGATCGTGGGCTTGCTGAAGGGAACGCGCAAGCACCTGTTCCCCCTCGCCCAGTTCGTCGACGGCCGTCCGGTCGCGGGGCTCGCCGAGGTGCTGGCGATCGTCGGTGATCCGCGCACCGCCTGGCTCTGGCTGGTTGAGCCCTACGTGCGCGGCGGATCGCCGCTCGAAGACCTGAAGCGGGGACGGGCCGCTTCCGTCATCGATGCGGCCCGCGATGACTTCGCATGAGCCGAGGCTCGATCACGCGGTCCTCGCCAGCCTCGCCATCGCCTTCCAGCCGCGCAGCTATTACCGCGTCACGCCGCTGGCATACCGATCGACGCCCCTCGGCATGGGGTTCGGGCGGTCGCGCTTCTCCAGTCCGGACGACGGATTCAAGGTTCTCTACCTCGCCGTGGACCTGACGACGGGCATGGCCGAGACGCTGATCCGCGATCGCTTCGAGAATCGCCGCCGGCGCCGGATCGGCGCAGCGGAGATCGCCCGCTGGGGCGTGACACGGGTGAGCGCATCCAGTCCGCTGACCGTCATCGACCTGCGCACCACCGGCCTGATCCGGCTCGGCGTCCCGACGGATGCCGGCCGCGCCAAGGCGCATCGCTACGGCCCACGCCTCAGCCGCGCGATCCATGAGACGAGCGATGCCGACGGCATCCTGTACGGCTCGCGCCTGACCGGCGCGTCCTGCTGCGTCGTCTACGATCGCGCCGTCCCGAAGCTGACGGCGGAGCCCGTCACGGACCTCCTGCAGCAGGCTGCCCTCGCCGCCGTACTCGGCAGCTTGGCCGTGGACCTCGTGATGTCCGCCTGAGACCACACGGCCGGCCCGCGCCATCCTTTCGCCTTGCGGGGCTGGCGGGATGCGTTCAGTGTCCCCAGCGATTTTCGGGGACGCCCCGCCATTCTCGCGCCCGGCCCCCGTGGGCCGGCGCCCAGGAGCCGCGACCGGTTCATGATGACAACACGCGCCCGCCGGAGCGTCTCGGCGCTCGCCCTGATGCTCGCCGCCGGCCTGCCTCAGACCGTTCTGGCGGCCCAGCCGCGCGAGTCGGCCCCGCTGCTCGAATACGAACCCGCGGAATCCCTGGAGGGCAACTTCCTGTCCGCCTACATCGCGGGCGCCTCCCGGGACACGGCGGCGGCGGCGACGTTCTACCGCGAGGCGGTCAAGGCCGACCCGCGCAACGCCGAGCTGGTCGAGCGCGCCTTCATCTCGCTGCTCGCCGACGGCGCCCTGCCGGACGCGTTCCGGGCCGGCGAGAAGCTGATCGCCCGCGATCCCACCAACGGGCTGGCCAACCTCTCCCTCGGGGTGCGCCAGATCAAGGCCGGCCAGTGGGCCGCCGCCCGCCAGAATTTTTCCAGGAGCGGCCGCGGGGCGGCCACCGACCTCACCGCCACGCTGCTGACCGCCTGGTCTTACGCCGGCGCGGGCGACGGCAAGAAGGCGCTGGAGACGGTCAACAAGCTCCGGGGCGAGCGCTACTACAACACCTTCCGCGACTACCATGCCGGCCTGATCGCCTCGGTGATCGGCGACAACGCCGAGGCCGAGCGGCGGCTCAAGGCCGCCTACGAGGCCGACCGCAACACCCTGCGGATCGTCGACGCCTACGCCCGGCTGGAGGCCAGCCTCGGCCGCACCGACCTGGCGATCCAGGCCTATTCCGACTTCGACCAGCTCTCGCCCCGGCACCCGCTGGTGCGCGACGCCCTCGACAAGCTCAAGGACGGCAAACCGCTGGCCCGGCTGATCGGCACCGCCCAGGAGGGCGCCGCCGAGGTGCTGTACGGGCTGGGCTCGGCGGGCTCGACGCAGGGCGACGAGCTGCCCGCGGTGATCTACCTGCGGCTCGCGCTCTACCTCGCCCCCGACCACGCGCTGGCCCGGCTGACGCTGGCCGACACCCTCGACCGGATGAAGCAGACCGAGCGGGCCAACGAGGCCTACGCGCAGATCCCCGCGACCTCGCCGCTCAAGCTCAACGCCGACATCCAGGTCGGCCTCAACCTGGAGCAGATGGGCAAGGGCGACGAGGCGCTGGCCCATCTCGACGCCGCCATGAAGGCGCATCCGGACGACATCGACGTGATCACCGCGCTCGGCAACGTCCAGCGGGCGCGCAAGAAGTACGAGGAGGCGGCCGCCACCTACACCCGCGCCATCGACCTGATCGGCGACCGGCCGCTGGCGAATTACTGGACCACCTTCTACTTCCGCGGCACCGCCTACGAGCGCGCCAAGCAATGGCCCAAGGCCGAGGCCGACCTGAAGAAGGCCCTGTCGCTGGTGCCGGCGAGCCAGCCGGCCGCCAAGGCCCAGGTGATGAACTACCTCGGCTATTCCTGGGTCGACCAGAAGATCAACATCGACGAGGCGTTCAAGCTGCTGCAGCAGGCCGCCGACGCGAGCCCCCGGGACGGCATGATCGTCGACAGCCTGGGCTGGGCCTATTACCGCCTGGGCCGCTGGGACGACGCGGTGCGCGAGCTGGAGAAGGCGGTCGAGCTGAAGCCCGGCGACCCGACCATCAACGACCACCTCGGCGACGCCTACTGGCGTGCGGGCCGGCGCCTCGAGGGCAAGTTCCAATGGCAGCACGCCAAGGACCTGAACCCCGAGCCGGACGACCTCGCGCAGATCAACGACAAGCTCAAGGACGGCCTGCCGGAGATCGAGAAGCCGACCGCCACGGCCGAGACCGTGCCGGCCCCGGTGGCGGCTCCGCACAACGCCGAGAATCCGGAACTGCCCAAGGGCGCCCCGCAGCCGCACGAGGCCCCGGGCGCCGCCGACAAGGCCAAGAAGTCGGGGGGCTAAAACCCGCCTCCCGCGGGGCGCGCATACTCTCCGGGCCGGCAAGACTAATTTGTCCGTCGGCTCATAAAAATCGACGCGCTTTTCCGGCCGGTTTGACGCACAGTGCCGCGGCTGCCCGTTGGGCGGCCTCGCCGCGTCCCGGGCTGCGTCCACCGCATCCGCGCGACCGGCGCTGCACATCACCGCGAGGCAAGATCCCCGTACGATAACAGTCGGCGGGTGGGCGGGCGTCGGGCCCGCGGAGCCAGGGAGAACGCCCATGCCGTCAGATATCGAGATCGCCCGCGCCGCGACCCTGAAGCCGATCGCGCAGGTCGCCGAGAAGCTCGGCATCCCGGACGAGGCGCTGCACAATTACGGCAAGCACATCGCCAAGCTCGACCACGGCTACATCGCCGGGCTCGAGGGCAAGGCGCCCGGCAAGCTCGTGCTGGTGACGGCGATCTCGCCGACGCCCGCAGGTGAGGGCAAGACCACCACCACGGTGGGCCTCGGCGACGCGCTGAACCGCATCGGCCAGAAGACCATGATCTGCCTGCGCGAGCCCTCGCTCGGCCCCTGCTTCGGCATGAAGGGCGGGGCGGCCGGCGGCGGCAAGGCCCAGGTCGTGCCGATGGAGCAGATCAACCTGCACTTCACGGGCGACTTCCACGCCATCACGTCGGCCCACAGCCTCGCGGCCGCCCTGATCGACAACCACGTCTACTGGGCGAACGAGCTCAACATCGACGTGCGGCGGATCCACTGGCGCCGGGTCGTCGACATGAACGACCGGGCCCTGCGCCAGATCACCCAGTCGCTCGGCGGCGTCGCCAACGGCTTCCCCCGGGAGGACGGGTTCGACATCACGGTCGCCTCCGAGGTGATGGCGGTGTTCTGCCTCGCCAAGGACCTCGCCGACCTCGAGGAGCGCCTCGGCCGGATCGTCATCGCCGAGACCCGCGACCGCAAGCTCGTCACGCTCAAGGACGTGAAGGCCACCGGCGCCATGACGGTGCTGCTCAAGGACGCCCTGCAGCCGAACCTGGTGCAGACGCTCGAGGGCAACCCGGCCCTGATCCACGGCGGCCCGTTCGCCAACATCGCCCATGGCTGCAACTCGGTGATCGCCACCCGGGCCGGCCTGCGGCTGGCCGACTACACCGTGACCGAGGCCGGGTTCGGCGCCGATCTGGGCGCGGAGAAGTTCCTGGACATCAAGTGCCGGCAGGCCGGCCTGAGCCCCTCGGCGGTCGTGGTCGTGGCCACGATCCGCGCGCTCAAGATGCATGGCGGCGTCGACAAGAAGAGCCTCGGGGCCGAGAACGTCGGCGCCCTGGAGAAGGGCTTCGCCAACCTCGCCCGGCACGTCACCAACCTGCGCGGCTTCGGCCTGCCCGTGGTGGTCGCGGTCAACCACTTCTATGCGGATACCGACGCCGAGCATGCCCGGCTGAAGGAGCTGTGCCGGGAGCGCCTCGACGTCGAGGCGATCACCTGCCGCCACTGGGCCGAGGGCGGCGCCGGCGCCGAGGAGCTGGCCCGCGCGGTGGTGAAGCTCGCCGCCGCCGAGCCGGCGCCGATCCGCTACGCCTACGAGACCGAGGCGCCGCTTTCGGAAAAAATCCGGGCGATCGCCACCAAGCTGTACGGCGCCGCCGACATCCAGATCGAGACCAAGGCCGCGGGCAAACTCGCCACCTTCGAGAAGGACGGCTACGGCCACCTGCCGATCTGCATGGCCAAGACCCAGTACTCGTTCTCCACCAACCCGAGCCTGATGGGCGCCCCCGAGGGCCACGTGGTCGGGGTGCGCGACGTCCGGCTCTCGGCCGGTGCCGGCTTCGTGGTGGCGATCTGCGGGGAGATCATGACCATGCCGGGCCTGCCCCGGGTGCCCGCCGCCGACACGATCCGGCTGGATGCCGACGGGCAGATCGACGGGTTGTTCTGACGGCGGCGCGCGCCGCCTTCAACCAGAGATCGGCGCCAGGCCGCGCGGAACCGTCTCCTAGGGATTCAGCAGGGGCACACCTGTCGCCGAGAAGTCGGCGACGTTGCGCGTCACCACCGTCATCCCGTGGACGAACGCCGTCGCGGCAATGAATCCGTCACGGTAGGAGCGGGGGTCCAGGACGTGCAGGCGCGCGCTGCACCGGGCGACGGCCCCGTCGACGGGCAGCACGCGGTCGGCGAAGGCCGGCAGGACGTTCTCCTCCAGCCACGCCCGCAGGAGTGCTCCCTGGCTCGGATCTCTTCGCTCCAGCTGCAGGACACCGATCTCCAATTCTTGGACGACGATCGCCGAGAGGAAGAGGTCGCGCGCGGGTACCACGCTCGCCCAGGCTGTGACCCGCGGGTCGGCCCTCCCGGTCCTCGCCTTGCGCAGCTCCGACACGACGTTGGTGTCGAGCAGGAACATCAGGAGAAGTCGGCTGCTCTCGGCCGGTCACCGGAGCGCGGGAACTCGATCTCGACGTCCTCGACGCCGGCCGGCCAACCTAGAGCCTCCACGATGCTGGGCTCCTGTCCCGTGAGGCGCCTGTAGTCGGCGATGCTGAGCAGGACGTGCGCAGGCTTGCCGCGATCCGAGATGAACACCGGTCCCTCGGCCGCGGCCTTCTTGGCGCGTCCGGTATCCTGATTGAATTCCCGGCTGGTGAGTGTGGTGATGGCCATGCGCGACGCCCCTCAACAGGCTCGTCCGTGTCTGTAGGAACGTTACTACAAACTGGTTGTCGCGCCACCGCTCCCTTCCGCAAGGCTCCGCCCTGCATCCGCAAAAGGTCCCGGACCCAGCCCTTTCAAGGTGTTTGGCTCGGGCCTAACTCGTTGCGATGACGCAAGCATCGGACGGATCGGGTTGCCCGTGGCGGGCTGTCCTGGAGCGGTTTGAGCAGAAGGCGCCAGCCAGCATGATGGCGCGCACGCTGCTGGATCAGGCGTTTCCCGCCACCTGGCTCGACGCGGTGTTCGCGCAGCATCGCGGTCGCCAGTACGAGCGCGATCTGCTGTTCTCGACGGTGGTCGAGCTGATGATGCTGGTGGTGGTCGGCCTGCAGCCGTCGCTGCATGCGGCCGCCCGCCAGAGCCGGGATCTGCCGG
>NZ_VRVD01000016.1:0-31639 GCF_008040015.1 Methylobacterium sp. WL18
CCTACGCGGTGGTCGCCGGCAACCCGGCCCGGGTGGTCCGCCGCCGCTTCGACGAGGCCACCGTGGCGGCGCTGGTGGAGACCGCCTGGTGGGACCAGCCGCACGCGACGGTGACGCGGCTGGTGCCGCTGTTGCAGAGCGGGCAGATCGCCGACCTGCTCGCGGCGTTGCGCGCCGAGCCGGATTCCCGTACCGGCGAGCCCTTCGCCCTGCCGGACGCGCGCGGGGCCGCACACGAAACCGACCCGAGATCCGGACGATGACCGACACGCCTCCCGACCGCCTGGCCGCGAACCCGAACAGCCCGTTCTACGACGAGGCCATGCTGGAGCGCGGCGTCGGCGTGCGATTCAAGGGCGTCGATAAGACCAACGTCGAGGAATATTGCGTCAGCGAGGGCTGGGTCCGCCTCTCGGCCGGCAAGACCCTCGATCGGGCCGGCAACCCGATGACCGTGAAGCTGAAGGGGACCGTCGAACCCTACTTTCGCGAGCCCGAGGCCGAGGTCGAGGCTTGAGCCTCTCGTAGAGTCAGTGCCGCGCTGAAGTTCTTCAATGCCCCCAGGACCAGCGTATGAACCTGATCCGGAGAGCGGGGCGCATCGATGATCAGGCTCGTCAGGATGTCATTGCGCCGGGCGCGCTGCTTGGCGGTTCGTGCATGGTTCGACAGACGCAGGTGCCAGGGGCTCTTAGATAGCGCGAGATAGAGGCTGTCACCGCGCTCGTTCCGGGCGACGATGGCGAAGCCCTCGGCCTCCAGAAGCCGCGCCGCAAGGGCCAGCGCGGCCGATGGGGGGAGGGTGCTCACGGCCCGGCAGGCTCGATCGTGCCGAGGCTGCGTCGGCCGAGCGCCCGCGCCTTGAGGGCCAGTGCCGGCCGTTCGATGCCGTACCAGGACAGCGCCGCCACCGGCAGCGTCACCGCGAGCGCGGGAGCGAGCAGGGCGAGGCCGGAGGGCTCGGGCCAGAGGGCATGCAGGCTCTGCTGTATCGGCCAGCCGTAGAGATAGATCCCGTAGGACAGGTCGGCCCTCGGATCGAACAGGCCGCGCGCCATCGGCCCGAGGGCGAGCCACACGGCGCCGTAGGCTTCCGCCAGGAACAGCAGGGTCGGGTAGGCCGGCGTTCGGGCGAGGAGCGTGGCCGCGACGGCCAGGCCGGCGAGGACGACACTCGAGACGCGCAGGCTGTCGCGACACAGATACAGTCCGGCGCCGGCCGAAAAGATGAGCGGCAGCCGCAGGGCCGTCTCCAGACCCTTCGGCAACTCGGGGCCACGCCAAGCTGTGGCGGCCGTCAGGGCGACGGCGAGCCCCGCGACGATCAAGAGCACCGGGATCCGCCGGCGGAGGAGGCCGCACAGGGCGGCGAGCAGCACGCCCAGGTAGCAGAGAGACTCGTATTTCAGGGTCCAGATCGTGCCGAGCGGCGCCCGATACGGGTTGGCCTCGAAGACGCCGGGCAGGGCGGCGTTGCTCTTGAAGGCGGTCAGCGTCCCGCGCACGAACGACCAGACGGCGGGATCGCGCAGGTACTCGCCCAGCGGCAGGCGCGTCATCGCGGCTCCGAGGAGCAGGGAAACGACCATGGTGGCGGCGACGAAGCCCGGGAGGATCCGCAGGGCGCGGGCAAGCGTGTAGTCCCGGAGCCCGCGCCGATCGCAGCTCATGGTGACGAGAAACCCCGAGACCGCGAAGAAGCCGTTCACCGCGTGCTCGCCCAGGGTGTAGCCGGTGAGCCGCGCCAGCGGCTCGTCGCCCGCGGCCCCGGTGGCGACGCTGAAGGCATGCGAGACGACCACCGCCAGCGCGAGAACCAAGCGCAGGCCGGTGAAGCCGTTGCGGCCGCGCGCCAGGGCGGTCGCGATCGTGAGGCCGGCCATCAGCGCAGCCCCTCGCGGGCCAAGGCGTCCCGGCCGCGCAGGAAGGCGAGGGCGCCGGACGCGGAGCCGCCGTACCGCTCCAACCCGGACCGGCGCAGGACGAGCGCCGAGAGGCCGGCCTTCGGCAGGTTGGTCATGAGGTGGGACACGCTCGGGTCGGGCAGGCCGTATTTGCGGCTGACATAGGCCCGCGACCAGGCCTGATGCCAGCGCGAACGGAAAACCCGTCCGGGCTCCGGCGCCGACGAGCGACCGCGGCCGTGCAGCGCCACAGCGCCGTGGACATGGACGAGGGCGCGGCCCGCATCCGCCACGCGCCGACAGAGGTCGTCGTCCTCGTAGAACAGGAAGATGTTCGGGTCGAAGCCCCCGAGGTCGAGGAACAGGGCCCGCGCGATCATCAGGCAGGCCCCGGACAGGAACGGGGCGCAGGCATCGCCCTCGGGCAGGGCCGGGCGTCCGCCCGGGTTGGGAAGGTACGGCGCCAGCAGTGAGCGCGCCTGGTAGAAGAACCGCCCGTCCGGCTCGACCAGGCGCGGCGCCAGCAGGCCCGCATCCGGCCAAGCGGCGGCCGCCGCCAGCAACGCATCGACGGCTCCAGGCTGCAGGACCACGTCCGGGTTGACGACGAGGACCCGCTCCGCCGTCTCCGCCGCGGCGACGCCGATATTGTTGGCGCGGCCGTAGCCCTCGTTGCGGGGGTTGCGGATCACCCGCGCGCCGGCGGCCTCCGAGACTGAAACGGAGGCGTCCCGGCTGGCGTTGTCGACCACGATCGCCGGCACGTGCTGCCGCGCCAGTGCCGCCAGACAGGCCGGCAGCACGTCGGCGCTGTCATGGGCGACGACGACCGCGACGAGGCTCGCCACGGCGCGACCGGTCCGCCTGCGCTTACGCCTTCTTCTCGGGCAGGTTCAGGCGGATGTGCAGCTCGCGCAGCTGCTTGGGCGTGGCCTCGGAGGGCGCGCCCATCATCAGGTCCTCGGCGCGCTGGTTCATCGGGAACAGCACGACCTCGCGGATGTTCGGCTCGTTGCACAGGAGCATGACGATGCGGTCGACTCCCGGGGCGATGCCACCGTGCGGCGGGGCGCCCATGCGCAAGGCGTTGAGCATGCCGCCGAACTTCTGCTCCAGCACCTCGTGGCCGTAGCCCGCGATGGCGAAGGCCTTCTGCATCACGTCGGGGCGATGATTGCGGATCGCGCCCGAGGACAGCTCGATGCCGTTGCAGACGATGTCGTACTGGAACGCCTTGATGCCCAAGATTCTTTTTGTGACTTCGCCGTCCTGGCCCTCTGTGGCCAGGGCATCGAGGTCGAGCGCCAAAAAGTCCTCGCGGTCGATGTTCGGCATCGAGAACGGGTTGTGGGAGAAGTCGATCCGCTTCTCCTCTTCGCTCCACTCGTACATCGGGAAGTCGGTGATCCAGCAGAACGCGTACTGGTCCTTGTCACAGAGGCCCAGTTCGTCGCCGATGCGGATGCGGGCCTTGCCGGCGAGCGCCGCCGCCTTGGCCTCGGTCCCGGCGGAGAAGAACACCGCGTCGCCCGCCTTGGCGCCGGTCTTCTGCGCGATCAGGGCCTGGACCTCGGCCGGGATGAACTTGGCGATCGGCCCCTTGCCGGTGAGCTGGCCGCCGTCGTCCTCGAACACGACGTAGCCGAGCCCGGGCGCGCCCTCTGAGCGGGCCCAGTCGTTGAGCTTGTCGAAGAACGAGCGCGGCTGCGACGCGGCTCCGGTCGCCGGGATCGCCCGGACCACGCCGCCGGCACTGATGACGCCCTTGAAGGCCTTGAACGCCACGTCGTCCCGGGCGAACTCGTCGGTGACGTCGGCGATGATGAGGGGATTGCGCAGGTCCGGCTTGTCGACGCCGTACTTCAGCATGGAATCCGCGAAGGTGATGCGCGGGAACGCCTTGGTGACGCGCTTGCCCTCGGCGAACTCTTCGAAGACGCCGCGCAGGACCGGCTCAACCGCCTGGAACACGTCCTCCTGGGTGACGAAGCTCATCTCGATATCGAGCTGGTAGAATTCGCCCGGCGAGCGGTCGGCCCGGGCGTCCTCGTCGCGGAAGCAGGGCGCGATCTGGAAATAGCGGTCGAAGCCCGCGATCATCGTCAGCTGCTTGAACTGCTGCGGCGCCTGCGGGAGCGCGTAGAACTTTCCGGGATGGACCCGGGACGGCACGAGGTAGTCGCGCGCGCCCTCGGGCGACGACGCGGTGAGGATCGGTGTCTGGAACTCGAAGAAGCCGCCGTCGCGCATCCGGCGGCGCAGCGCGTCGATGATCGCCCCGCGCTTCATGATGTTGGCGTGGAGCTTGTCCCGGCGCAGGTCGAGGAAGCGGTACCGCAGCCGCGTCTCCTCCGGGTATTCGAGATCGCCGAAGACCGGCAGCGGCAGCTCACCGGCCGGGCCCAGCACCTCCAGATCGTCGATGTAGACCTCGACCGCTCCGGTCGGCAGCTCAGCGTTCTCGGTGCCGGCGGGCCGGGTGCGCACGCGCCCGTCGATGCGCACGACCCATTCCGAGCGCGCGACCTCTGCGGCCTTGAAGGCGGGCGAGTCGGAATCGACCACGCATTGCGTGAGCCCGTAATGGTCCCGCAGGTCGATGAACAGCACGCCACCATGGTCGCGGATGCGGTGGCACCAGCCGGAGAGCCGGACGGTCTGTCCGACGTCGGACGGGCGGAGCGCCCCGCAGGTGTGGGAACGGTAACGGTGCATGACGGGCTTCTTCTCTGGGAAGGCCGGCACCATTCACGCGAGGCCCCCCAAGTCAAGCACGCGACGCCGGAAACCCGTGCCGAACCGGGCCGCCGACCTACCGGACGGGACCCGCGATCCCCATATGATGTCCATGAGCCAAAACGCTTTTTCCGTTTCTGTCGGCCGGCCCGCCGGGCCCGTCGAAAGCCCGTCCGGCGCTTGGCGCACACTGCCGCTCGCGGGGCATTTCGACCTGGTCTACGAGGACGCGACCGGTGCCTGGAGCAACCGCTCCCTGTCGGCGCGCGAACTGAAGCTCGGTCCGGGCCGGACGCTTCTGGGCGGCGTCGACGCCCGCCGGGGCGGCTATCGCGGCTTCCGGGTCGACCGGATCCGCCGGCTGACCGACGGCGCCACGGGCGAGCGCATCGAGACCGGCATCCTCGACCGCTTGCTCGGGCGCGCCGATGCCCAGCGCCGGGCCGACGCGATGCGGATCCGCCGGCAGGCTCAGGCGCGACGGCGAACGGCCTTGGCGGACCGACCGGGCGCAATAAGGACCGTGTGAAACATGGGGACCTTCACGCAGGCGTCTCCCCATGACGGCGCCGGTTGCGTATAGCCGGGTTCATGGACCTGATTACCACCACCGCCGCGCTGCACGACGTCTGCTCGCGTCTCGCCGAGCAACCCTTCGTGACCGTCGACACGGAGTTCATGCGCGAGACGACGTACTACCCGAAACTGTGCCTGATCCAGATCGCGGCACCGGATGGGACCGGCGTATTGGTCGATCCCCTGGCGGCGGGCATCGACCTGCAGCCGTTCATCGACCTGATGGCCGACGAGCGGACCGTGAAGGTGTTCCACTCGGCCCGCCAGGACCTCGAGATCATCTGGCTGATGGGCGGGATCCTGCCGCAGCCGTTCTTCGACACGCAGGTCGCCGCCATGGTCTGCGGCTACGGCGACTCCGTCTCGTACGAGCAGCTCGTCAACGACGTGGCCAAGGCCAAGATCGACAAGTCCTCGCGGTTCACCGACTGGTCGCGGCGCCCGCTCTCCGAAGCCCAGCTCAGCTACGCCCTCTCGGACGTCACCCATCTGGTGAAGGTCTACGAAGTCCTGGTCGCCGAGTTGCTGCGCACCGATCGCGGCGCCTGGCTCGATGAGGAGATGGCGGTTCTGACTTCGCCGGAAACCTACCGGGCCGACCCGGCCCAGGCCTGGCGGCGGCTTTCCGGACGGATGCGCAAGCCCCGTGAGATCGCCGTGCTGATGGAGGTGGCGGCCTGGCGCGAGAGCGAAGCGCAGACCCGGAACGTCCCCCGCGGGCGCGTCCTGAAGGACGAGGCGGTGATCGACATCGCCTCGGCGGCGCCGCGCGGTGCCGAGGCCCTGGGCCGGCTGCGGACGATCCCGGCGGGGTTCGAGCGTTCGCGCACCGGAGCCGACATCCTGGCGGCCGTGGAGCGCGGCCTCACCCGGGACACCGGTGACATCCGCATACCGGAGCGGATGCGCCGGAGCGGCGGCAACGGTGCCATCGTGGAATTGCTGAAGGTGCTGCTCAAGGCGGTGTGCGAATCCGAGGCCGTGGCGCCCAAGATCATCGCGACGGTGGACGATCTGGAGGCCATCGCAGACGACGACACCGCCGAGGTCGCCGCTCTGCAAGGCTGGCGTCGGACCCTGTTCGGCGACAAGGCCCTGGCCCTGAAGCAGGGCCGCTTGGCCCTCTCGGTCGAGCACGGCCGCATCGTGGTCCGGGAGCTGGAGCCGACGAACGCGGCGGATCAGGCGGGCGTCGACGGCTAGGGTTTTGGACGGGCGCTGCGACGGTGTTTGCTGCAACGGGTGCAGCCAGCAAGCGGCAACGCTTTCCCAGGCCGGTCCGAAAACGGCCCGGTCGTCCCGGGATCACGGCGGAAGGATCTTCCTCCGCGCCTCGTCCACCGCTTACAAGCCGTGTGTCGGGCTGTGGCCCAGGCTAAGGCTGGCGTGCGGCCAGACCTGCCCGGGGCGTCTGAATCGATCGATCCCAGCGACGATGCGTTTGGCCGGTGGCTGCATCCAAACCATCGGGCCCGGCCCGAACTTGTCCGATCAGGTCAATCTGACCGACGAGCCAAGAAATCCCCTGCGCCGCGGGCGATCTAGTTCCGCACGAACAGGTTCAGCGACAGGATATGGTCGACTGCCACGCCGCTGCCCGGCGCGCTGGCGGTTTGGTTGAGGTAGCCGATCTCGACCGTCGATCGTCCGCCGATCGGCACTTCCAGCCCCACGAAAGTGCGGATCCGATCGAAGCCGGCCCGCGCACCCCAATCCGTATCGTTCAAGGCCAAGAACGCCTCCGTCCAGCCAAGAGCTGCGACGCTTGTCGTCGCCTGCGTCAGCGGCACGGCGAAGCGCAGATTCTCGCGCAGGCGGAAGCCGACATCCCGGCCGGCCGATTGCCACCGTTGCTCGAAGCGCGTGCGGGACGAAACCTTCACGCCGGAGACTGTGCCGATCTGCCAGTTGATCTCCTGAAAGCTCCGATCCTCGGTCCCCACCCCGCCGGGCATCCCGTGGTCTTCGACGTAAGCGTAACCCTGGTAGAGGGTGAGGCCGTTGTTGACCTTCCAGCCCAAGGCAGGGCGCAGCAGAAGCTGGTCGAGCTGGGAGATGCCCTTGCCGAAGCGGGGTTGAACTTCGGCGAAGTATGCGACGTCGCCGAATGAACCGAACAGGGTTGTATTCAGCCAGAGTTGCCCGTCGTGAACGGTCTCGGCAACGGCTCGCGCCCCCGATGCGACAAGGAACAGGGCCGCCAGGGCCAATTGTGTGCGCCCGATCACGATCGTCCTTCACGCACGATGCGGGTCGGTCGCCTTCGCGGACCTCCCTCCGAGGTCCGATTGTCCGGGACGGCGCATCGTCGTCAAGCTCGCGACGACGACCTTGGCCATTGGAGGGATTGCAGACCTTCTCGTCGGCCCACACTTGCCACCTCAAGGAGCGCCGTCGAAACGCCTGCCGATCGACACAGCAGCCGGATCGCGAAACTATCCGGTCACGAGGGCGTGACACGTCGCGGTGCTAGGATTAAGTGGCAAGCGACATTGCCACTTAATCCTAGCACCGCGTCACGCGTATGTTCGAACCGAACGAGATCCTGACGACGCTGACGGGGCGCGGCCTCGTCACGGCCGAGGGATGCCAAAGCGTTCGTGTCCGCTACCGTGTCGTCGTGGAGCGAAGGCAGGGCGGCGTGTTCGCCTACGGCGATCTCCACGGCAGCCATGCCGGCTTGAGACCGATCTGGCTCGAACCCGATGCCCAGCTCCGTCTCAAGACCGGCCGCCGCCTCGACATCTCCCTTACGGACCTCGTCGGCGACAGCGCCGAATTCGAGAGCATCGGCGACGTCGGCGCGCTGTGAGCCCCTACAACCAAAGTCGCAGCCTGCCGGCAACGCTGGCTGACCAAGGGTTCGTAGCGGAGCGCAGCCGTCGTGCACCGAGTGGTTCCCGGCCTAAGCCTGAAGACGCAGATGCCGGCTGAACAGCCTGCCTGGCCCGCGTGACTGTTCCTCAATCCAGCTGCTCGAACTGAGTCGGGACGATTCGGCAATCACAGCCTCGTGAGGATGGCGTGCGACGGGTTTCAAAACGCCGCATCCCACCCGTGCGGCGAGAGGGCGCACAGTGTTCAACCTCTGAAAACGCTGTCGTTTCCCAAGCTCGGCCATTTCGCACCGCGATTGATCCAGCTCTCCGCACGCGCGCCGAGTGACGATCACGGTCAAGCTCATCAAGCAGTCCAAGCATAATGGAACTGGCAACACCGCCCGGGCGTGCAAGAACTGCATGGACAGCGTGCTCGGCAGCCTGAGATGGGACTAAATAGCCGCAGCCTGGTTTGTGCAGCGCAGCATTTCGCGCCGCATAGCAATGACATTCACGCGTGTTTTGTTACGCGAAAAGAAGCTTTCACCGTGTCCCCAGGGCTCCGCAACATCGAGTTGACGGCGCTCAAAAATCTCTTAAGGTCCGGGCAAGCTTCGGTTTCGAGGGGGCCGCCTCAGGGATGGCGGCTCCTGGCGAAGAGACCTTTGGGTCACTTCAAGTCCGCTACGCCCGCTACCGAAGCGTCCATCCCTGTCGCAAACAGTCAGGTCGGGGTCCGAGCGACGCCACTCTCGAAGTGCGTCTGTACGACTCTTAAGACTTGTCGGAGGAACCCATGAGAGCGGTACATCTCCTCGCGCTCGGCGCAGGTGTCGCGGCACTCGCCGCGCCCGCGCTGGCCAACGAAAGCGTCCTGAAGAGCATCGCCAACCCGGCGGAACAAGCGCTTCAGACGGTCGACTACGGCAACACCCGTTATTCGAAGCTCGACCAGATCACCTCGGCGAACGTGAAGAACCTCCAGGTTGCCTGGACCTTCTCGACCGGCGTGCTGCGCGGCCACGAGGGCTCGCCGCTCGTGATCGGCAACATGATGTATGTCCACACGCCGTTCCCGAACATCGTGTACGCCCTGGACCTCGACCACGAGGCCAAGATCGTCTGGAAGTACGAGCCGAAGCAGGATCCGTCCGTGATCCCGGTCATGTGCTGTGACACGGTCAACCGCGGCCTCGCCTATGCCGACGGCACCATCCTGCTGCACCAGGCCGACACCACCCTCGTGTCGCTCGACGCCAAGACCGGTAAGGTGAACTGGTCCGTCGTCAACGGCGACCCGAAGAAGGGCGAGACCAACACCGCCACGGTTCTGCCCGTGAAGGACAAGGTCATCGTCGGCATCTCGGGCGGCGAGTTCGGCGTGCAGTGCCACGTCACCGCCTACGACCTGAAGACCGGCAAGAAGGTGTGGCGCGGCTACTCCATCGGCCCGGACGACCAGATGCTGGTCGACCCGGAGAAGACCACCTCGCTCGGCAAGCCGGTCGGCAAGGATTCTTCGCTGAAGACCTGGGAAGGCGATCAGTGGAAGACCGGCGGCGGCTGCACCTGGGGCTGGTTCTCGTACGACCCCAAGCTCGACCTGATGTACTACGGCTCGGGCAACCCCTCGACCTGGAACCCCAAGCAGCGTCCGGGCGACAACAAGTGGTCGATGACCATCTGGGCACGTAACCCGGATACCGGCGTCGCCAAGTGGGTCTACCAGATGACCCCGCACGACGAGTGGGACTACGACGGCATCAACGAGATGATCCTCACGGATCAGAAGGTTGACGGCAAGGAGCAGCCGCTCCTGACCCACTTCGACCGTAACGGCTTCGGCTACACGCTGAACCGCGAGACCGGCGCCCTCCTGGTCGCCGAGAAGTTCGATCCGGCCGTCAACTGGGCGACCAAGGTCGATATGGACAAGGGTTCGAAGAACTACGGCCGGCCGCTGGTCGTGTCGAAGTACTCGACCGAGCAGAACGGCGAAGATACCAACTCCAAGGGTATCTGCCCGGCGGCCCTCGGCACCAAGGATCAGCAGCCTGCTGCCTTCTCGCCGAAGACCAACCTGTTCTACGTGCCCACCAACCACGTCTGCATGGACTACGAGCCGTTCCGGGTGACCTACACCCCGGGCCAGCCCTACGTCGGTGCGACCCTGTCGATGTACCCGGCCCCGAACTCGCACGGCGGCATGGGTAACTTCATCGCCTGGGACGGCGTCAACGGTAAGATCAAGTGGTCCAACGCCGAGCAGTTCTCGGTTTGGTCCGGTGCTCTCGCCACCGCCGGTGACGTGGTGTTCTACGGTACCCTCGAAGGTTACCTGAAGGCCGTCGACGACAAGACCGGCAAGGAGCTGTTCAAGTTCAAGACGCCGTCGGGCATCATCGGCAACGTGATGACCTACCAGCTCAAGGGCAAGCAGTACGTGGGCGTCCTGTCGGGCGTCGGCGGCTGGGCCGGCATCGGCCTCGCGGCCGGCCTGACCGACCCGAACGCCGGTCTCGGCGCGGTGGGCGGCTACGCAGCCCTCTCGCAGTACACCAACCTCGGTGGTCAGCTGACCGTCTTCGCTCTGCCGAACTAATCGGCCGCAGGGTTTAGCTGTCGAAATGGTGCCGGCGCGGGTTTCCGCGCCGGCATCCTTGTGATTAGAATTTGTCGTAAGAGGCTACGGCTCTAAGCGAGACGAAGGGCCTCGCTCCAGGGAGACTACGCGTTGCACAACCTCAGCAACATCGTCACGCGGCCGTTTCTCGCCGCCCTCGCCCTAGCGACCGTTTCCGCGGTTGCCGTACATGCTGAGGATGCCAAGCCTGCCGATCCGGCTCTCGCCAATTCGCTCAACGCGAACGACAAGACCGCCGAGCAGGACCCCGCACTACTGAAGAAGAACGCTGCCGTTAAGGTCGAGGACGGCAAGTACGTCGATGCCGACGGCCATCCGACGTACCACGTCACCAACGATGGCAAGAAGCTCGACTGGTACACCTACTCCGGGTACCGCCGCTATCACGCCGAGTGCCACGTCTGCCACGGTCCGGACGGCATGGGCTCGACCTACGCGCCGGCCCTGAAGGACTCGCTGAAGCACCTCTCGTACGAGGAGTTCATCGGCATCCTGGTGGGCGGCAAGCAGGACGTGAGCGCCTCCGAGCAGAAGGTCATGCCGGCCTTTGGCGATAACAAGAACGTCATGTGCTATTCGGACGACCTCTACACCTACCTCAAGGCCCGGGCCGACGGTGCGATCGGTCGCGTTCGTCCCTCGGACCACGAGGACAAGCCCGAGACCGCCCGGAAGGCCGAGAAGGAGTGCATGGGCGGCTGATGTCCTCCCCTGCATCGTCCTTCACCCGGACGCTCGCCCTCTGCGCCCTGTCGATGACGGTGGCGCAGGGGGCTGCCGCGCAGCACCTGCCGGACACGGTTACGACCGATGTGCTGCGCGTCTGCGGCGATCCCGGCAATATGCCGTTTTCCGAGCGTAAGGAAGACGGCTTCGAGAACAAGATCGCGGCGATCATCGCCGACGAACTGAAGATCAAGGTCCGTTACTACTGGCTGACCCAAGGTCCGGGCTTCGTGCGCAACACGCTGGGTACCGGCCTGTGCGACCTGATCATGGGCCAGGCCTTCGGCAGCGACCTCGTCCAAACCACCAATCCCTACTATCGCTCGTCCTACGTGCTGGTCACCCGCACGGGTGAACTCGACGGCATCACCGCCCTCGACGATCCGCGGCTGAAGGGCAAGGCGATCGGGGTCATCGCCGGCACCCCGCCGGTGAATCGGATGGGCGATCGCGGCCTCGTCTCGACCATGAAGGCCTACGCGCCCTATCAGCTCGATCCGGCACGGAAGTTCCAGACCGTCGGCGCCGAGATCGTCGGGGCGCTCGCGGCCAAGGACATCGATGCGGCGGTGCTGTGGGGGCCGGCTGCCGGCTGGCTCGCGAAGCAATCCGGAACGCCCATGACGGTGGTGCCCCTGCTCAAGGAGCCCGCTCGTCCGCCCATGGCCTACCGGATCGCCATGGGCGTGCGCCTCGGCGAGAACGACTGGAAGCGCTCGCTCAACACGATCCTGCGCAAGCGCAAGGCCGATATCGACAAGGTGCTGCGCGAATACGACGTGCCGCTCCTCGACGACGAGGCCAGCGAGATGGCCGAACCCGGCACGAAGTAGGCCACGCCTTCGGGCTCGCGGGCGGGGAGCCGTCCGCGAGCCTCGGCTCAGACCCGTTCGATCCCGGTGCGGTCGAGCTTGGCCAGGGCATCGGCGACGCGTTCGCCGCCGATCACGAGGTCTGGGGCGATCTCGGCCAACGGCACCAGCACGAAGGCACGCTCCCGCACATGGCGGTGCGGCAGCACCAGCCGCGCGTCGTCCACCGTTGCCCCCTCGTAGGCCAGCACGTCGACATCGATAACCCGGGGCCCCCAGCGCTCCTCGCGGATGCGCCCCAGCGCATGCTCGACGCCGAGGCAGGCATCGAGCAGCCCATGCGGATCGAGCGCCGTGTCGACGGCCACCGCACCGTTGAGGAACCAAGGCTGGTCGGTCTTGCCCCAAGGCGGCGTCCGATAGTCGGCCGAGCGGGCGACAACGTCGATGCCGGGCGTCGCGGCCAATCCTGCGACCGCACGGTCGAGCATCGCGGCCATGTCGCCGATATTGCTGCCGATCCCGAGATAGGCCCTCACGCGCGCACTCCGCGGTGACGCGTGATCTCGACGTTGACGCCATCCAGGATCGCCGGCACCGGCGCGCTCGGCTTGTCGATGCGGATCGTGATCGCTTCCACCATGTCATGGCGTTCGAGGATCGTAGCCGCGATCGATTCGGCGAGAGCCTCGATGAGATTGAACCGGCGCTCAGTAGCGATCGATACGGCGATCTCGGTGAGGTCCGCGTAGCTGACCGTATGGGCGACGTCGTCCGAGCGGCCGGCCGGCGCAAGGTCGAGCCGCGCGTCGATCGAGATGTAGAAGCGCTGGCCGAGCACCGCCTCCTCGGGCAGCACCCCGTGCCGCCCGAACACCGCGATGCGGGCGACGCCGATCCGGTCCGCGCTCATCGGGCGTCCGGCCGCATGACGGCGTCGACGACCCGAACGGCGTCGACATGGGCCGCGACGTCGTGAACCCGCACGATGTCGGCGCCGAGCGTGGCCGCAAGGGCATGGGCCGCGAGCGATCCGTAGAGCCGGTCTGCCGGCCGGGTCTCCCGATCGTGCAGGCGGCCGAGCAGAGATTTGCGGGACACCCCGACCAGGACGGGAAAACCCAGGGCCCGGATCTCGGGGAGGCGCCGAAGCACTTCCAAGTGCTGCGTCCAGGTCTTTCCGAATCCCACCCCGGGATCGAGGACGATGTCGCGCTCCGGAATGCCGGCCCGCCGGGCGATGTCGAGGGAGCGCTCGAAGAAGGCCCGCAGGTCCGCGACGATATCCAGATCCGCGTCGATGGTCTCGCGGTTGTGCATGATCACCACGGGGGCGCCGTGCGCGGCCGCCACGGAGGCGATGTCGGGCTCTCGTTGGAGGCCCCAGACGTCGTTGACGATGCGCGCGCCCGCTTCGAGCGCGAGACGCGCGGTGGACGCCTTGTAGGTATCGATCGAGATCGGGACGGACAGGCGGGGCGCCACCGCCCGGATCACCGGCAGGACGCGGCCCTGCTCCTCCTCGGCAGGAACGGGAACGTGACCCGGCCGGGTCGATTCGCCACCGATATCGAGGATCGCGGCGCCTTCGGCTACCAGGCGCTCGGCCTGCGCAACCGCCTCGGCCTCGCCGGAGAACAGGCCGCCGTCGGAGAAGGAATCGGGCGTGACGTTGAGGATGCCCATGACCAGTGTGCGCGACCCGAGGCCGGGCAACAGGTCTGACAGGCCGGGGGAGGGGGGCACGGATCGGGTCCCGTTCTCAGGAGCGGTTCGGGACCCGGTGTGATCGAAACCACAGGCCAGCGCAACGCCGGCCGTCATGGTCCGGTCATCAGCCGCGGTAGCAGCGGATCTCCGCCTCGGCCTGGGCGCGTCGGAGATCGGCGACCTTGTCGTCGAAGACCTTGGTCGCCTTGAACTCGTTCGCCCGGTTGCCGATGCCCTGGCGCATCGACAGGACCGTGCTGGCCTGCACGTACTTGTCGTAGGGCAGGATCGCGGCGAGCTGGTCGAGCGAGCAGGAACAGCGCTGCATGCTCTCGCGGGTCTGGCCGTTGGCCGCCATGCAGCCGAAGACGTAATCGACCCGCGCGTCGGTGGGATAGTCGTTCTCTTCGGCCGCCCAACCGGCCAGGCCGGACAGGGACAGGGCGAGGACGGCGAGCGCGCCGCGTTCAGCCAGCTTTCGGATCATAGCTCAGCTTCTCCTCGAGCAATTCGCCACCCTCGGCGTTCTTCGACGACGCCTCGATGGAGACGATCTCGCCGGGAACCTCCGGGGCGGTGATGAAGGTGTAGATCATCTTGTCCATGCCGCGCATGCGCTGTTCCATGGCATCCTTGGCGAAGGGCTGGATTTCGACCCGCCAGCCATCGACCTCGCGGCCGCCGACCGAGACCTTGGTCGGCGTCACGGTCGCAGCCTCACGCAGTCCCTTACGGATGGCGAGCTTCAGGTAACGCGGGTTGGCCTCCAGCACCTTCGCCAGCGAGCGGAGGTGGTTCTCCAGGAACAGCGAGACCACCGGGTTGCCGCTCATGTCCTCGAAGGGCCCGGCCGGCACGCGGTTCAGGCCGGAGAACATCATGACGCGGATGTCGCGCGCCTCCGGGCTCTTACCGGGCTCCAGCGTGAGCGTGAGCGTATCCGACAGGGGGGGCCCGAACGGTCCCTTGGCGATGCCGGACCGGCGCAGATAATCGTACGTGATCGTCGAGCCGGGGGCCGCGTTCTTCATATGCGGCTGCTCGAACAGCAGATCGGCCGCACTGGGCGGGGCCGCCGCGTTGACCTGGGTGACCGCTGCGGGCTTGGGCGCATCTTCGGCAAGCGCCGGCATCGCGGCCAGCACCAGCGCGAGGGCTGTCGTGGCGAGAAGCTTCACGAGTTGACGTCCTCCTTGAACGGCGACCGGACGTTGCTGCCGATCGTCCGGTACACATAATCCGGCGGCGTCTCGGCCGCCTCTTCCACGGCCAGCGCCCGCACCTTGGCATGGAGCGGCGAGAGCGAGCAGGCCGGATCGGTCGCCGCGGCATCCCCGGCGAGCGCTAGGGCCTGACACCGGCAGCCGCCCCAATCCTTCTCCCGACGGTCGCAGGAGCGGCAGGGCTCCTTCATCCAGTCGGTTCCGCGATAGGCGGTGAAGGCCGGCGAATCCCGCCAGATCTCACCGAGCGAGTGGTCGGTGACGTGCCAGAACTCGAGGCCAGGGATCGTCTCGGCCGCGTGGCAGGGCAGGACCTTGCCCTGGGGCGTGACGTTCATCAGCTTGCGGCCCCAGCCGCCGGCGCAGGCCTTCGGGTATTTCGCGTAGTAATCCGGCACGACGAGGTCGATGACGAGTTGACCCTTGAGGCGCTCGCGGGCCGCCTCGACGATCCGGATCGAGGCATCGACCTGCGCCTTGTCGGGCATCAGGGCCGCACGGTTGACGTAGGCCCAACCGTAATACTGCGTGTGCGCCACCTCGAGACGCTTGGCGCCCATCTTCACCGCTAGGTCGATGAAGCCCTCGACCTCGTGGATGTTGCCGCGATGGATCACCGAGTTCAGCGTCAGCGGCAGCCCGAGCTCGACCACCTTGGCGGCGAACTCGAACTTTTGGGGCTGCGCGTTCTTCAAACCGCCGATCCGTTCGGCGTTCTGGGCATCGACGCCTTGCACCGAGAGCTGCACGTGGTCGAGCCCGACATCGTACAGCGCCTGGAGCTTGCCCAGCGCACCGCCCACCCCCGAGGTGATCAGGTTCGAGTAGAGGCCGAGATCCGCGCAGGTCTTGGTGATCTCGACGATGTCGTTGCGCGCCGTCGGCTCGCCCCCCGACAGGTGGACGTGGAGGACGCCGAGGCCCGACGCCTCCGTCAGGACGCGCTGCCACGTAGCAGTGTCGAGTTCGCCGGAGCGGCGATCGAGCTCCAGCGGGTTCGAGCAATAGGGGCAGCGCAGCGGGCAGCGGTGAGTCAGCTCGGCGAGCAGACCCACCGGCGCTGGAACGTCCGGCCGGTTCGGCGTCAGTGCGTTCATCGCTCCAGGACCCGTTTTTCCGCCAGCCCGTCCAGCATTGCGAGGATGTCGGCCTCGATGGCCCGCGGATCGGCGGCGTAGGTCCGGCCGAGTTCGTCGGCTATCGCGGCGACGCTGCGGTTACCGTCCACCAGCTTGAGCACCGCCACGGCGTTGTCGTCGAGATCGAAGGTCCGCTCCGGGGCGAGCAGGACGTATTTGCCGCGGGTCTCGTCATGGCGCAGACGCACGCCCCGCGGGAGGCGCGGCCGGTCGTCAGCCGCCATCTTGCGAACGCCGGACCCTGTCGTGGCGACAGGCGCCTCCGCGACGAGACCGGTTCCGGGCGTCCAGGCATCCGGCGGGATCATGCCGGGGGCGACATAAGCGAAATAGAGAGCGTCGAGCTGGGTCCAGAGCACGTTGCACTTGAAGGTCAACGCGGCCATCGCCTGCCGCTGCAGCTCAGGCGTCGTCGCGTGCGTCTTCACGTAATCGAGGGCGAAGTCGGCATCGCGCGGCGCCTGGGTCAGACGCTTGTCGAAATAGGCCAGCGTGTCCTTGGTGATGAAGTCGTAGTTCTTCAGCATCCCGGCGACACGTTCGGAGATGATCGTCGGCGAGAACATCTCGGTGAGCGACGAGGCGATCGCCTCCAGCAGGCTCTTCTCGGCGACGAAGTGGACGTAGGCCTCGACGGAAAACTTCGTGGCCGACAGGATGCCCCGGGTGGAGAGCACGTAGTCCCGGTCGAACCCGACGCCCTCGGCGAGCTTCAGCCAGCGCTCGATGCCGCCGTCGCCCGGATGGTCGCCGTCATGATCGACGATGCGCTGGCGCCAGATCCGCCGCAGGGACGCGTCGGTCATCCGCGCGAGCACGGCGGCATCCTTCACCGGGATCATCGCCTGATAATAGTAGCGGTTCAACGCCCAGGCCCGGACCTGATCCTTCGAGAGCTTGCCGTCATGCAGGAGCCGGTGGAACGGATGCAGGATATGGTACCGGCGCGCGCCGATGTCGCGCAGAGCGGCCTCAAGCTCGTCCGGGGAAAGCAGCCGCTGGCTCTCGGCAGAGTCGGCGGTCGGCGAAGGGGTCGGGAAGACTGCGTTCATGGCGTTACCGGAATCCGTTCTCGGGTCGCGTTTCCTGTACTCCGATCCCGCCCTCTGTGCGGGGACCACCCCGAGTGACGGCAACGACCGTTCGGAATGATGCCACGCCGGGGCGAATGTCCGGGCTCGGTCCTGATATAGTGCCGGCTCGGCCCGTACCCAACCGGTGGGCGCGATTGCCTCAGAGCGCGAGGCTCAGACCGTCATGGGCCACGGTCCAGCCGGCCGCCTCGACGTCGGCGCGCTCCGGCGAACCTTCCACCAGGACCGGGTTGGTATTGTTGATGTGGACGAAGACGCGGCGGCCGAGCGAAACGCCGGCTAGCGCATCGATCGAGCCATTGTCGCCGCGCATCGGCACGTGCCCCATCCGCCAGCCGGTCTTGGTGCCGACGCCGGCGCGGATCATGTCGTCATCGTGCAGGACGGTGCCGTCGAACAGCAGCGCATCCACGCCGGCGATGCGGTCCCTAAGCGCGTCCGTGACGCGGGCGCAACCGGGAATGTAGGCGAGGCGGCGGCCGCCTGCCTCGATCAGCGCGCCCACGGTCGTCTCGGTCTCGGCGCCGATCTCCATGGTCTCGTCCTCGAGCCAGAGCGGCACCTTGCCGGGGACTGGGAATAGCGTGACGGACAGGCCGGGCAACGGTTCGAAACGCTGGTCCATGGCGATGGGCTGGCGGGCGACGACGCCCTCGGCCATCACGTCGAACACGCGGTTGGCGTTGACGGAATCCAGGATGCCGCGGGTGGCGTAGAGTGTGTAGGGCTGGCCCTCGCGCAAGGTGAGCAGCCCCGCCACGTGGTCGACATCTCCGTTCGTCAGGAGCACGGACCGGATCGGCGAGTGGCGCAGTCCCTCGCGGGGATGCATCTGGGAATTGTCGAAGAGCTGCTGCCGGATATCCGGCGAGGCGTTGACCAGGAGCCAATCGGACCCGTCCGCAGAGACAGCGATGCTCGATTGCGTCCGTGGGCGCACCCGGTCCGCCTCGGACCGCGCCAGGGTGCAGTTGTGGCAGCGGCAGTTCCACTGCGGGAGGCCGCCACCGGCAGCGGAGCCGAGAATCACGACGCGCATGGTGCGGTTCCCGCGATCCCCGGCCCCTGAAAACTTAGTTGAAGGTGTCGATCTCGGCCGACTCGTAGCTCGTCACTTCCATGCCGACACAGATCTCGGACACAACAGGGGCAGCCCACTTCATGGTGTTTCTCCTTGGCGGTATCCTCACCAGGCGTCTCGGGTTCCTAAGAGTACCCTAAGACACTGATGGCGCTCTGGTTTTCCGGCGCGCCCCCGATATCGGCGATTCAGCTGCGGTCTTCAAGCACTAAGTTGCCGGATACTCCCAAATTTTTTGTGAGACTCTACCTAAATGCCCGGCTCACGATCAGAAACGTTACCGGATTCGACTTAAGTATAGTGGCTCATTGACGGAAATCAGGACCGCGCAGTTCGAGCATGAAGCCCTTTCCCCGGACGGTGACCAATCCTGGTCCACCGTACCGGACGAAGTCCGCCATCTTGGAGCGGAGATAGCCGATATAGACGTCGACCACGTTGAGCGAGAGGCCGCCCTGGCTGGCCCAGAGCCGGTCGAAGATGTCGGCCCGGGACACCGGCTTGCCGATGCTCTCCATCAACATGGCGAGGAGGTCGGCCTCGCGCGGCGTCAGGCGCGCGCTGGCCTCGCCGCAACTCGCCTGGCGGGTGTCGAGGTCGAGCATCAACCGGCCCGCGGTGATGCGCGAGCGCGGCGCCTCGGCCTGCTCGCGCCGCATCAGGTGCGTGCGCAGGCGCGCCACGAGTTCGTCGAACACGAACGGCTTGATGATGTAGTCGTCGGCGCCGAGCGCCAGGCCCTCGGCGCGGTCGCGGATCTCGTCGCGCGCCGACAGGAACAGGATCGCGCCCGGGAAACCACCCTCGCGCAGGGACCGGCAGACATCGTGGCCGGACCCGTCGGGCAGGTTGATGTCGAGCAGGACGGCGCCGGGCGCCGGATCATGTGCAGCCTTCAACGCCTCGTCGACGCAGGCGGCGGTACCGACCTCGAACCCTTCGGCTTCCAGGCCGCGGGCCAACAGCCCCCGGATGTCGATATCGTCCTCGACGATCAGGATCCGCGTCATGCGGCCGGCTCCCTCACCTGCGCGGCAGCGGCCGTATTCCCGGCCGTGCCGCTCTCCCATGCCGGATCGAGCGCCGGGATGTCCAGGCTGACCCGGGCACCGCGTCCGTCGGGGCCGGCCCCGAGGCGGATCGAGCCGCCATGCTGCTCGACGATCCAGCGCGCGAGCGCCAGGCCGATGCCGAAGCCGGTCTCGTCGGGGCTCGCTCCGGCGCCGCGCCGGAAACGCTCGAACAGCTCGGCTTCCGACGCGCCGAAGCCGGGCCCGTCATCGGTCACGGTGATCCGGGCGCGGGCACCTGGCCCGGCCGACAAGGCAACCTCGACGCGGGCCAGCCCCTTGGCGTGACGCAGGGCGTTATCCACGAGGCTCTCGACGGTCTGGCGGAGCCACTCACGGTCGGCCAAGCACTCGACGTCCTGGGTGCCGGGATCGAGGCTCAGACCGACGCGGCGCCGGGCTGCCTCCGACGCCATGTTGTCGACGGCCTCGGCCAGCACCGAGGCGAGGCCGAGCGGACGTTTGTCGAACTCGATCTCCCCGGATTCCGAGCGCGCGACACGCAGCAGGTCCTCGACCCGAAGCTTCAACCGCTGCGCCCGCTTCCGGATCGTCGCGAAGACCGGCGCCGGGTCGGCACCTCGGGACGCACCCCGCAGCGCCAGATCGCATTCGCCGAGGATGACGGTGAGCGGCGTGCGCAACTCGTGACTGACGTCGGCGAAGAAGCGCCGGCGGGAGCGGTCCACGGATTCCAGGCGGGCGTTGGCGGCGCGCAGATCCGCGGTGCGGGTCGCCACGGTGTCTTCCAGGGCGGCGCGATCGGCGACCACCCGGGATTCACGCCGGGCGAGGCGTGCGGCCATGCGGTTGACGTTGGTCATCAGCAGGCCGAGTTCGTCGCGGGTCGCCACCGACAGGCGCGTATCGAGGGCACCGTGGCCGATGGCGCTCGCCGCCCGCCGGACCTCCTCGATCCGGGCCAAGGTCGGGCGGGTCACCCCGCGATAGAGAACTGCCAGCAGCACGAGGGCTGCCGCAACCGCCGACGCTGCGGCCACGCGCAGACGCGCCGACAGGGCGCGGGCCTGCTCGGACCCGAGCGCCATGCTGCGCCGCTCGGCCTCGATCAGGAACGACAGCGGCTGGCCCGTCATCGCCCCGAAGCCGTTGAGCGCGCCCTTGATCGCGTCCTGGCGCTTCTCCGGTTCGGTCTGCCGGTTGATCCGCGCGACCTGACGGTCGAGCACGACCCGGGCGGCGCGTAGTTGCGCCATCGGGCGCGTCCGCGCGGCGTATTGCATACGGTCGGCCGGGTCGTCGCTCGGCGGGAAGCTCTGAGCCAGCGCCTCGTCGACCGTGGTCAGCGCCCGGTCGGCATTGTCGCGGGCGATCGCCATGGCCTCGGGCTGCCCGTCGGGATTGCCCACGGTCTCGACGGCAGCGAGGCCGAACTGGGTGAGGCGGCCCGACAACTCGGCCAGCAACTCCAGACGGCGCTGCGCCTCGAGGGTGCGGTCGACGGTGCGTTCGGCCGCCGCGATCGAGGCCAACGCGGCGATGGCCGCCAGCATCACCACGATGGCGGTGCCTCCGAGCAGCAGCGCGAACCGGAGTTTCAGCGAGCGCATTGGGTCCGCCCCGCCGGGGCCCGCCGCCAGCAATCGGCAGCCCGACGGCTCAGCGCCGAGGCGCGGTCTCGGGGCGCCCTCACAGGTTCTTCGGCAGGCTGCCGCGCGCGGCGCAGCGCCAGCGCTCGACGTGCCAGTCCGGATGGGCGGCCTGCCAGGTCGCCAGCGCGCTCTGCGAATGGCGCAGGCAGATGAAGGGGTTCGAGCCCTCGTAGGACATCTCGATCCTGTCCTCGCGACAGGTCGAGGGCTGGGCGACGAGGCAGATCGACAGAAGCAGGAGCATGGGCGCCTCCCCAATGTGCCGGCCTCGTGCGGGCCCGCTTGGACAGAGCATATGCCGCGCGCGGCCGCTCTGCCCAGGGTGACGTCAGGACGCGACCCAGATCTCGCCCTTGGCGATGGTCGCGAGGTCTCCGGAATAGCGCCGCAGCGGCCGATCGAGCAGCGCGGCATGCTCTGCGCTGAGGCCCCTGAGCGATTTTCCGAGGAGCTTCAGGAAGACGAGATCGTGCGTCCCGGTCTCCACGAAGGTCGGCGACATCCGGCCGTGTGAACCGATCAGCAGGGTTCCGCGGCGCATGCCGTAGCCCGGGTGGTCCCCGACTGCCAGCGCGGCCAATGTTCCCGCGATCATCCGAGAGCCGGCATAGGCACCCGCCCGGCCAGCCAGGAGAATCCCGCGGCGCATCCGGTCGCCGAGATGCGCGCCGGCCGTTCCGCGGATGATCAGCGTCGCCCCGTCGAGGCCGGCCTTGGCCGCGTACACGGCACCACCCGCATAATCGCCGGCATCGCCCGCGATCGTGATGGTGCCGCCGGCGGCGCCGGCGCCCGCATAGGGCCCGGCATTTCCGCGGACGGTCAGACCGCCGCCGGCCATGCCCTCACCGAGGCGCTGGCCGACATCGCCGGTCACGCGGATCGCCCCCTCGGACAGGGCGGCGCCGACCCGGTCGAGGCGCTCGTGGCCGCCCTCGATGGTCAGCGTCTCGGAGCCGTCCAGCGAGACGGAGAAGCAGTCGCCGAGACGCACGCCGGTGCGGGATGTGCCGACCTCCAGGCGTTCGGCCTCGGCCTGGGAGAGCCGGCTCAGGGCCAGCGGATTGATGTTCAGGAAGTCGAGCCGCTCGGGCGGGGCTGCGCGCAGGGTGAGGGTGCTCAAGGCTCAGCCCTCCGTCTTGGCGTCGTCGCGCGCGAGAAGGTCGCGCAGGTGGTAATGGTGGCGGCCGAGATTGCCGCCGTAATTGCCGGCCGTCACGGCGATCAGCCCGTGCCGTCCGCCGATCTCGGTGGCGGCGTGGAGGCCGGCGCGCATCGAATCTGACACGCCCTGTGAGGTCAGGGCATCGATCACGATCTCCAGCACGACGCCGCAATCGGCCGGCAACGCCGAGCCGGCCCGGCCCTTGAGGGTCGGGCAGTAAGCATCGTTGGTCGAGGCCATCATGCCCTTGGTGCGCCCACCGACCTTCGAGCCCGAGCGGACGATGCCACCGGGAAACGGCAGGATCGCGCCGGGCACCGCCTTCGCGGCCTCGACGGCCGCCTCGGCGACGATCAGGGTCTCGGAATGGGTCCGGCCCAGGAACAGCAGGTTGCCGCCGCCCACAGCGCCGTCGACGGACCGGACCGAATCCTCACAGAGGAACTCCCCGTCCATCACCGGGATGCGCCAGTAGCGCCGGAGCTTACCGCTGGCATCCGGCAGCCGCTTGGCGATGGCGAAGCCGTCGCCGAAATACCGGATCGCGCCGCCGAGCTTGATCTTCGTCGGCCCGTCCACGCCGGCATAGCAGGCCGTGCCCGGGCAGGTGAGGATGCACTGGCCCACGCGCTTGATCAGCTGATCCTTGAGGCCGTTCGGCTCGAAGCCGAACAGCAGGATGCGCACGCCGTGCCGTCCGTCCGGGGTCTCGTCCGGCGACAGCACGGCATCGATGCCGGCCTCGGCGCCGCAGCCGATCACCGACGTGGCGAAGCCCGTCATGGTGGTCGCCGCGATCATCGCCCATTTGGCGGTGTCGTTGGTGACGATGATGGCGGTCCCGGCCACATCGAACGCCTCCGCGAAGGTGTCGATGATCGGGATGCCGTTGAGGCTGAGGTCAGACATGGTTGTTTCCGCCACTGGCCCCGCTGATCACGCCCGGCATGGCACCGCCTCGAAGGTGTCCGCGTCCGCGTCGAACGCCGCATCCGGGACCGCGAAGCTGTCGAGCCCCTCGCCGAACCGGTCCGTCAGGTAGGCGTCGGCGCGCTTGGCCATCGCCGGATCCGACTCGACCGAAAGCGAGAGCGTCCGGCCGGCGCGCCATTCCACGACCTCGCCATCCTCGACGATCGGCACGCCGTCCTTAAGGACCAGCTTCGCGGCCGTGAACATCGCCGTGCGGTCGGTCGTATCGCGGTAGACCGCGACGTCGGCGCAGGCGCCGGGCCGCAGATGGCCGCGGTCGGCGAGCCCCAGCAGCTTGGCCGGGCCGGATCGCGTCAGCTGGGCGATCTCCGAGAGGGTGTATTCCCGCTCGAGGCTCGGCAGGCTGGAACGCTCCGCGACGATACCCGGCAGCGTCGCGATCTCGCGGTCGCGCTCGGTCTTATCCATCAACCAGTGGATGATGCGCGGATACTGCGTGAACGGACCGCCGTTCGGGTGGTCGGTGGTGAGGATCGTGCGCTCGGGATCGGTGGAGAGCAGCATGATCTCCAGGCCGATCGCCCACTGCAGCGAGCTGGTCGGACCGCGCGGCCGGTACAGGAACGGCACCACGCCGCCGCCTTCGGCATCGCCGGCGTTCAGCACCCACTTCTTCGGCTTGGCGCCCTTCCGACCGGCGAACTGGCGCAGGATGTCGAGGGAGACCGTCACGGTCTGGCCGAACACCACCTGCCCGATATCGAGGGTCGCGTTCGGGTTGTCGGCGATCGCCTGGGCGATCCGCTCGGCCGCGGAACGGAAGCCGCCGCCCTCGGTCGCGCCGTAGGCATAGAACTGCGCATGGGCAAAGTGGATGCGGCGCCCTTCCGCGGCATCCAAGGTCTCGATGAAGGAATCGTCGGCGCCGGGTAGACCGAGATTGTTGCAGTGGACGTGCAGCGGGTGCGGGACGCCGATCTCTTCGACCGCGTCGAGCAGCGATCCCATGATCTGCCGGGTCGAGAGACCGTAGACCGGGATCTCCTCATCCAGCGACAGGCGCAGCGCGCCGTCCTTGAAGGCGGAGGCGCCACCGGCGTTGATGCACTTGACGCCGAGCCCGCGCGAGGTGGCGACCGACAGCGCCACGAGATCGCGCACGGCGTTCCCGCCCTGCCGCTCGCGCAACAGTTGCAGGAGCTGGTCGTCGTTGCCCATCACGGTGAGCGCGCCGCGATCCAGGAGCGGGATGTCGGCCAGTTCGAGCTGGGTAGCCAGCGCGTGGGTCGGCGGCATCGCCGGCTCGACCGCGGTGGTGTAGCCCATCCGCGCATAGGTCGAGCCGATCCAGGCCGCAGCCCCGCCGGCATGGGCGAAGGGATGCCCCTCGGGCGAGGCCTCGCTGACGTAGAGGTCGGGCAGGAGCAGGCGCGACGTGATCACGTTCCCGCCGGCGATGTGCGAATGCACCTCGACGCCGCCCGCCATCACCACGCAGCCGGACGCATCGATCACCCGATCGGGCTCCCGGCCTACGGGCTCGACGATGCGGCCGTCCTCGATCCAGACGTCGCCCACGGCATCGCGGGACGCGGTCGGATCGACGACGCGCCCGCCCCGGATCACGCTCAGCATGCGGGCTCACTCCTCGACACGGCGCCACCTTCGACCAGGCGCTCCGTCAGGGCACCCAGCACAGATGCGGCGGAGGGCAGGTCCGTCGGGGCCGAAGCCGGCCAGTAGGTCAGCGCGACGCGCTGCTCGTTCCACAACACGCCGCCCAGGTCGCGTCCCGGACGGCCGACCGCAATCACCACGTCGGCGAGGGAGGCCTCTGCCTCGGCGACCAGCGCCACGGACGGCACCGCAGCCAGCCAGTCCGGCCGGTCCACCGGCAGCGCGGCGAGCCAGATGACGGCATCGACCTCGCCGGCGGCGACCTGCCGGGCGACGTCGAAGCGCCACGGATCATGTTCGGGGACGCGGCGGCCGAACCCGCTGCGCGGGGCCTGCCCGGTCAACCAGGCGGCCACCGGCACGACGGCACGGTCCTGATCCGGTCCAGCGACCGAAAGCGTGAAACAACGCGTGGTCTCGTTCAGCTCCATGGCGAAGCCCTGAAGCATCTCCACGCCCAGCTCACCGAGTTCGGCGGGATCATACAGCAGGACGCCGTACTGCGCGGCAGCGATCCGCGCGACGAGCTTGGCCTGCGGCGTGTCGCCCGCGAGATGGCCTTTGCCGTAAGCGCGCAGTTCGGCGACGGCCTCCGCGAGCCCACCCGCGGCCGGGCAGGACAGCGCCGCCTTTGAACCCTCGGCGCCGGCTCCGAGCGCCAGGAGCGCCCGGTCCGAACCGGCAGCCCGCCCACGCGTCGACTTCGACTCCATCAAGCGTTTGAGGAGCGGCGTATGCCAAGCGGCGGCGCCGACGACGAGCACGGCATCGGCCCGGCCGACGGCCTCGGCCGGCGTCGTGGTCATCGCGCCGACCCGGCTCAGCGAACTGAGTTCGGCATAGGTGCCGACCGCGCCGGCGGTATCGATGGAGGCGCCGATGCGCCCCGCGAGATCATAGGCCGCGCGGATCGCGGCGACGTCGGCACTCAGGCCGGCGATCACCGGCGTGCGTGCCTTGGCGAGCAAGGATACGGCCGCCTCGATGGCGGTGCCCGCGTCCGTCGCGCCACCCTTCACCCAGGCTGCCATGCTCCCTCACGCGACGTTCTTGTTTGGCTTCGGAGCGGGCGACGGCCGTAAGACCGGACGAAGCAGGTTCACTCCCGAAGGAGAATCCCGCCGGATCGGAATGGCTCGCCCGCCCGACAGGTCGGGGCGGGCGGCAACTCGGCGCGCCGTCGCTGCCCTAGGTTTGCATTCATCCGCGCGCCTCGGCAAGGGGGGTTCGCATCCTGGTTCGGCAGATCGGCCTCAAGATCCCGTTGCTTCGGCCGCCCGCCGCATGGGAAAAGCGCGCCGGTTCGGCGTGTGGATTTCGAAGACATGGGCGTGGGCGAGGTCCCCGAGCGGAACGAGGCGGCCGCTTCGAACAGCACCATCCGAGTCGAGGCGCCTGCGCGGCTGCATTTCGGATTCCTGGACCTGCACGGCGGCCTGGGCCGGCGCTTCGGCAGCATCGGGCTGGCCATCGACACGCCCTCCCTGGCGCTCACCGCCCGCCGGTCCGCGCAGCTGTCCGTCACGGGCGAGGAGGCCGACCGCGTCCGGGGCTACGCCCGCGCGGCGGCGACCCATCTCAGCGGGTCCGATGCGGCGACGATCGCGGTCGAGCGGACGATCCCGGCCCATGCCGGATTCGGGTCGGGCACGCAGCTCGCGCTGGCCGTGGCGGCCGCGATGGCGCGACTGAGCGGCGCTCCCTTCTCGGCGGCGGCGTTCTCCTCCAGCCTGGATCGCGGCAACCGGTCGGGTGTCGGACTCAGCGCGTTTACCGAGGGCGGCCTGATCGTCGATGGCGGCCGCGGTGCGGATGGCTCGGCACCGCCGGTCACCGCGCGCCTCGCCTACCCCGAAGCCTGGCGGATCGTGCTCATCCTCGATCGGAGCATGGCCGGCGTGCACGGAACGCGGGAGATGGAGGCGTTTCGCGACCTCCCGCGCTTCCCCGAGGCCCAAGCGGCCGAGATCTGCCGGATCGTGCTGATGCAGGTCCTGCCGGCGGTCGCCCTCGCCGAGCCGCAGGGCTTCGGCGCGGGAATCACCCGGATCCAGGATCTCATCGGCGACCACTTCGCCCCGCACCAGGGCGGCCGCTACGCCAGCGCCGCAGTCGCACAAGCCCTCGAACAGGCCGCCGCGCAGGGTGTGCCCGGCTACGGGCAGTCGTCCTGGGGACCGACCGGCTTCGCGCTGATGCCGTCGGAGGCCGACGCCCGGGCCCTGGTGGCGGAACTCGACCGCGGCGGGCCGCTTCGCTTCCTGATTGCCCGCGGCCGCAACAGCGGCGCATCGATAACCACGGGGGACTGAACCGGCAGGTCCGGACTTGACCGCGGCACCCGCACCGGGTTTGGACGGTCTGCAGGCGCAGGTTGATGCGCGCCAAACGGGATAGAACGTCATGGCCCGCTCGATCCTCCACATGCTGACGCCGCTCCGGCACATGAGCCCGTTCGACGTGAACATGGCCGTCGACGCCGGCTTCGAGACGGTGGTGACCTACACAGAGGTCAGCCTCGCCGACGTCGTGTCGCTGACCCAGGATTCGATCTTCTCGCGCTCCCCGGCCGACGGCACCCGCACCGGCATCTTCATCGGCGGCAAGAACGCCGAGGACGCCCTCGACATGGTCGACCGCGCCAAGAAGGCGTTCGTGCCGCCCTTCGTGAACCACGTCTTCGCCGATCCCGCCGGCTCGTTCACCACCGGCGCCGCCATGGTGGCGCAGGTCTCCCGGGCGCTGCGAGATAAATTCGGCACCGACCTGACCGGCAAGCGCATCGTGATCTTCGGCGGCGCCGGCGTGGTCGCCTACGTGGCCGCGGTGATCGGCGCCCTCCAGGGCGCGCAGACCGTCCTGGTCGGCCACGACGGCGAGGAGCGCGTCTCCAAGATCGCCTTCACGATGAAGTGGCGCTTCAGCATCGAGGTCGGCGCCGTCGATGGGACGACGCCGGAAGACCGCCGCGTCGCCATCCGGGACGCCGACGTGATCCTGTCCGCCGGGCCGGCCGGCATCCCGATCCTCTCGGCCGAGGATCTGAAATCCGCCCCGAAGCTCCTCGTCGCCTCCGATGTGAACGCCGTGCCGCCCGCCGGCATTGCGGGGATCGACGTCAATGCCGTCGACGTGCCGTTGCCGACCGGCAAGGGCGTGGGCATCGGCGCCCTCGCGGTGGGCAATGTGAAGTACCAGACCCAGCGTCGCCTGTTCGACCGGATGCTCGCCTCCGATACGCCGCTCTGCCTCGACTTCCGGGACGCCTACACGCTGGCGGTCGAGATCGCCGGCTGAGCCGGCTCCGGCGCATTCCGGCATGGCAGAGGCGGTCCTGATCGCCGCTCAGTCCGGGCGCGCCCTCGCGGAGGCGGCCCGGCGGGCGGGAATGCGCCCCTTCGTGGCCGACCTGTTCGGCGATTCCGACACGCTGGCGCTCAGCAAAGCCTACCGGCCGCTCCCGGGCCGATTCGGCAGCCCGATGGCTTTCGACGCGACCCTGGCGGCGATCGACGCCTTGGCCGATACCGCAGGCTCGGTCGTCGGCCTCGTCCTCGGCAGCGGCTTCGAGGACGCGCGCGATCTTATGGCCCGCATCGCGGAACGGCATCGGCTGATCGGCGCAGCTGCGCCTGCGGTCGCCGCACTCAAGGATCCGTTCGCGCTCGCCGCACTCTGCGCCCGGCTCGACATCCCGCATCCCAAGATCGCGACCGATGCGCGTCCCGACCCGTCCGGATGGCTGCTCAAGCGGGCCGGCGGCAGCGGCGGCAGTCACATTCGACCGGCGGTGCGCGGCCCCGCGCCGGATGCGCACTATTTCCAGGCCCGGGTCGAAGGCCGGCCCCACGCGCTGAACTTCCTCGCCGACGGCCGCGCGATCCAGATGCTGGCGGTGACGGAGCAATGGTGCGCGCCGTCACCGATTCGGCCCTACCGGTATGGCGGTGCCGTAACTGGCGCCGCGACGGAGGCTCCGCTTCTCCCCAACGCGCTGATCACAACGGTCGCGGAGGCCGTCGAGAGCATCGTCGCGGCGACAGGCCTGCGCGGGCTCGGCAGCGCCGATTTCCTGGCCGATGCGTCCGGCTGGTGGCTCACGGAGATCAATCCGCGGCCCGGCGCGACCCTCGACATCCTCGATCGCCGGAGCACGCCGCTCCTGATGGCCCACATCGCGGCTAGCCTCGGCGCCATGCCGGCGCTCGGTGCGCAACCGGCGGATGCGGCCGCCGCCCAGATCTGTTACGCGGGTCGGGAGCATGCGCCCGTGCCGGATTTCGCCTGGCCGGATCATGTGCGCGACCGCCCGCGCCCCGGCACGGTGGTCCGCCGCGACGCGCCTCTCTGCACGGTGTTTGCCCATGGGGCCGACCGGCAGACGGCGCTCGACAGTTTGAACACGCGGACGATGCGGCTCCAAGCCGACCTCACCGCTGAGAAAATGCATCCCGAGGAAACCCTGAGATGAGTGCCAGCCAATCCTATCCCAGCGTCAACGCGCTGACGGCGCCGCTGATCGAGCGGTTCGTGGCCGACGCCGCGACCCTGCGCCTGTCCGTGTCGCAGACGGCCGGCGGGGCCCGGATGGTCGATGCCGGCGCCCAGGCGCGCGGCTCCATCGAGGCCGGACGGCGCATTGCCGAGATCTGCCTCGGCGGCCTCGGCACCGTGAGCATCGCCCCGACCGGCCCGATCGCCTCGTGGCCGTATTCCGTGATCGTCCATGCGGCCGATCCGGTGCTCGCCTGCCTGGGCAGCCAGTATGCGGGCTGGAGCCTTGCCGACGAGGCCGGTGATTCCGGCTTCTTCGCCCTCGGCTCGGGCCCCGGCCGCGCCGTGGCCGCCGTCGAGGATCTGTTTCAGGAACTCGGCTACCGGGATTCGGCCTCGAACACCGCTCTGGTGCTGGAAGCCGCCGGCGGACCGCCCGAGAGCGTCGTCGCAAAGGTCGCCGAGGCCGCCGGCCTGCGGCCCGAGGACCTGACCTTCATCTTCGCGCCGACCCAGAGCCTGGCCGGCTCGACCCAGGTGGTCGCCCGGGTGCTCGAAGTGGCCCTGCACAAGGCCCACACGGTCGGGTTCGACCTGCACGCCATCGTCGACGGCATCGGCTCGGCCCCGCTGTCGCCCCCGCACCCGGACTTCATCAAGGCGATGGGCCGGACCAACGACGCGATCATCTACGGCGGCCGGGTGCAGCTCTTCGTCGATGCCGACGATGCCGACGCCAAGCAGCTTGCCGAGCAGATCCCGTCCACCACCTCGAGCGACCACGGCGCTCCGTTCGCCGAGATCTTTTCGCGGGTGAACGGCGACTTCTACAAGATCGATGGCGCGCTGTTCTCGCCGGCCGAGGCGATCGTCACATCGGTGCGCACCGGCGCTACCTATCGCGGCGGTCGCCTGGAGCCGACGCTGGTGGAAGCGTCCTTCGCATAGGCGCGGGGCATTCCAGCTTCGGCTCAACGGGCATCGCGGCGTAGACTGCGTCGCGATGCCAATCGCAAGAAGCGAGGTCCCCTCTCCTCAGCGGGGGCAGGTCCCGGCCAGCCCTCGCGATAGCGCCTCGCATCCACACAGATCCGGTGCTTTCCCGTGCAGGAAGGGGCCGTCGAGAGTCTCCCATCCATGCGCATCGCCCTGGCGGCCGATAACGGCAATTGGCACAAGGCCCGGCTCCTGGCGGCCCTGCGGGCGCAGGGGGTCGAGCCGGTGCTGTTCTCCTTGGCGGACGTGATCGTGGCTACCGGCGGCGGCGAACCGCTGCGGGTCCCGGGCTTCTCCGGTGAATTGCCGGACGGCGTGTTGTTGCGGACCATCGCGGGGGGCACCTTCGAGGCGACCACCATGCGGCTCGGCGTGCTTCACGCCCTGGTCTCGGCAGGCGTGACGGTCTGGAACCCGCCCACCGCCATCGAGCGCTCGGTCGACAAGGCGGCGACCTCGCTGCTGATCGCCCGAGCCGGCCTGCCGACCCCGGAGACCTGGGTCGTCTCGAAACGCGAGGCCGCCGCGGAGATCGTGGAGCGGGAGGCACGCCCTGGCGCGCCCCTGGTCCTCAAGCCGCTGTTCGGCTCGCAAGGGGAGGGGCTCGCGCTGATCGAGACGCCCGGGGACCTGCCGGACGAGGAGGCTGTGGCGCGCGTCTACTATCTCCAGCGCTACGTGCCGCGGCGGGACGGCCTGTGGCGCGACTACCGCGTGTTCGTCTGCGACGGTCGCGCGATCGCCGGCATGATCCGGGAGGGCGACGGCTGGATCACGAACGTCCACCGCGGAGGCCGGCCACTGCCCTGGGCCATGCCCCGGGACGCCGCCGAGATGGCCGAGGCCGCCGCCGCCGCGGTCGGGGTCGATTATTCCGGGGTTGACCTCGTCGAGGACGGGGAGGGCGGCTTCTCGATCCTCGAAGTGAATTCCATGCCGGCCTGGTCCGGCCTGCAGACCGTGTGCGACACCGATATCGCCGGCGCCGTCGTGCGCGGCTTCCTGTCCGCGGTCAGGGGTGCCAGCATCCCGCGGCTCGTGGTGGCATGAGCGGTCTCGCCCCGGGGCTGATCGGCACGCTCTACCGCGCCGCCTGCCTGGCGGAACTCGATGCGCTGAAACCCGGCAACGTCCATGCCTACGCAGCCGGCCATCGCATGGTGGTGGCGGATTTCGTCACCAGTGCCGACGTCTCGGCGCCGGGGCTGGCGCGGGCGGGATCGGGCG
>NZ_VRVD01000170.1:0-8495 GCF_008040015.1 Methylobacterium sp. WL18
GCCGGTCACGCCCTAGCCGCGCGCCTATTCACCCGCGACCTCTGGCTCGACCGCTGCGAGGCGCTCTACGCGCAGGCGCGCGGCTAGGGCGTGACCGGCGGTGCGCCGCCGGGGATCGGGATCACCTTTCCAGGGTTCATCCGATCCTCGGGATCGAGCGCCGCCTTGATCCGCCGCATCAGGTCGAGGCCGACCGGGTCGGCGTAATGCGCCAGCTCGTCGCGCTTGATCAGGCCGACGCCGTGCTCGGCCGCGATCGAGCCGCCGAGTTCGTGCACGATGTCGTGGACGATGCGGTTGAACCGGCCCCATTCCGCCAGGAACGCGGCGCGGTCCAGCCCGGCCGGCTGCGTCAGGTTGAAGTGGATGTTGCCGTCGCCGAAATGGCCGAAGCCGCAGGGGCGCAGGCCCGGCATCGCCGCGCTGCAGGCCGCGCTCGCCCGCTCCAGGAAGTCCGGCAGCTTGGAGAGCGGCACCGAGACGTCGTGCTTGATCGAGGCGCCCTCCCGGGTCTGCGCCTCCGGCACGCCCTCGCGCAGGGCCCAGAGCGCGGCGTTCTGGGCGCCGCTCGCCCCGATGGTCGCGTCGGCGATCGATCCGGAGTCCAGGGCCTCGCCGAGGGCGGCCTCGAGTTCGGCGCGCGTGTCGGCGTCGGGCCGCGCGGACGACACCTCGATCAGCGCGTAGGCGCCGTATTCGCCCGCGAGCGGCCGGACCGTGCCCGGGACGTGCCGCAGGACGATCTCCAGGGCGAAGGGCGGCAGGTACTCGAAGGCCGTGAGGTCGCGGTCCATCCGCGTGCGCAGGAAGACGAACAGGTCGAGGGCGGCGCGGGGCGAGTCCAGGCCGACGAAGGCGACGCTGGTGGAGCGGGGCCGCGGAAACAGCTTCAGCACCGCCGCGGTGACGATGCCCAGCGTGCCCTCGGACCCGATGAACAGCTGCTTCAGGTCGTACCCGGCATTGTCCTTCCGGAGCGCCCGCAGCCCGTTCCACACCCGCCCGTCGGCCAGCACGACCTCGAGCCCGAGGACGAGGTCCCGGGCGTTGCCGTAGGCCAGCACGGCGATGCCGCCGGCATTGGTGGCGATGCCGCCGCCGATCCGGGCGGAGCCCCGGGACGCGTAGGAGAGCGGGAACAGCAGGCCGGCCCGCTCGGCGGCGTCCTGCACCTCCGAGAGGATCATCCCGGCCTCGACCGTGATCGTGGCATCGACCGGATCGACCGCGCGCAGGCGCGCCATCCGTTCCAGGGACAGGACCACGCCACCCTGCGGGACGCCGCCTCCGGTCAGCCCGGTGTTCCCGCCCAGCGGCACTACGGCGAGGCCCGCCTGGGTGCAGGCGCGGACCGCGAACGCAACCTCCTCGGTGCTACCCGGCCGCAGCACGGCCAGCGCCGAGCCCGTGAAGAGCTTGCGGCTCTCGACCAGGTAGGGCGCGAGGTCCTCGGGCTCGGTCAGCACGTGGCGCGCGCCGATCCCGTCGCGCAGGGCGCTGAGCAGCGTATCGTGGGGAAGGGGAGGGGGCGTCATCACTGAAATTTTGTAGGCCAGCCGGCGCCGGTTGCAAGCGCCGGGATGGCGCGGGCCCCGGCAGGCCTTACAACGCTCCTGCACGCCCGGGGCACGTGCGCCCGGTTTTCAGCACGCTCCACCTTAGAGGCCGCGATGCTCTCCGTTATCCAGAATCCCCCCCGGATCGCCCTGCCGATCGCCGGCAGCAGCGACCTGTTCCCCGTGCGCCGCGTCTACTGCGTCGGCCGCAACTACGCCGCCCATGCCCGCGAGATGGGCGCCGACCCGGATCGGGAGCCGCCGTTCTTCTTCATGAAGCCGGCCGACGCCCTGCAGATCGTCGGTGCCGAGCCGACGCCGCACACCTATCCGCCCCAGACGCAGAACTACCATTTCGAGGTGGAGCTCGTAGCCGCGCTTTCCGGGGGCGGCAGCGACATCCCGACCGAGACCGCCCTCGACCAGGTCTACGGCTATGCGATCGGCCTCGACATGACCCGGCGCGACCTCCAGGACGAGGCCAAGAAGCTGTCGCGGCCCTGGGATCTCGGCAAGGCGGCCGACGGCTCCGGCCCGATCGGCCCGCTGTTTCCGGCCTCGGCGATCGGCCATCCGGCCAGGGGCGCGATCACGCTCTCCGTCGACGGCGCCATCCGCCAGACGGGCGACCTCGCCGACATGATCTGGTCGGTCGCCGAGCAGGTCGCCTACCTGTCGCGCTACTTCACCCTGCAGCCGGGCGACCTGATCTTCACCGGCACGCCGTCCGGCGTCGGCCCGGTCCGGCGCGGCGAGCGCATGGTCGCGGCGATCGCAGGCCTGGGTGAGATGACCCTCGACGTCGTGTGACGGCGCGCACCATGCTCCTCGACCGGCCGTTCCTGCGGCGCCTGTTCCACCTCGGGGCGCTCGCGTCCCGGGGCATGACGCTGGGCGTGCGCGGCGTCGCCCTCGACCCGCACGGGCGGGTGGCCCTGGTCCGGCACACCTACGTCAGCGGCTGGCACCTGCCGGGCGGCGGCGTCGAGCGTGGCGAGACGGCGGTCGCCGCCATGGAGCGCGAGTTCCGCGAGGAGGCGGAGATCGCCGCGGAGGCGCCGCTGCGCCTTCACGGGCTCTACCGGAACGCCGGGGCGGCGCCCCGGGACCATGTGGCAGTGTTCGTCCTGCCGGCCTTCACGGTGCTGCGGGACAAAGCCCCAGACCGCGAGATCGCCGCCGTCGGGTTCTTCCCGGTGGACGCGCTCCCCGAGGGCACGACCCGGGCGACCGCCGCCCGGCTGCGGGAGATCCGCGACGGGCTCCCCCCCGACCCGGATTGGTGAATCGACAAGAACCGCAAAAGAGACGCTTGCGTCGCCCGGCGGAATGGTGTTTAGAGAGCCGCGCCGGGGGCCGCCGGCACGAAAGTCCAGGCGGCCAGGCACTAGTGAGCGGGTGTAGCTCAGGGGTAGAGCACAACCTTGCCAAGGTTGGGGTCGAGGGTTCGAATCCCTTCGCCCGCTCCAGTTTTTCTTCCCAACCAGATCTACGCAAAACGCCTCCGGGCGTTTTTTGCATTTGCGGCCGATGCGGCGGTCGCGGCCGCTACTGGGTTTCGCGATCGCGGCCTCTGGCGAATGGGAAACCCGTCGCGTGTCGGACGATGCCGCGGATCGTCCGCGGCGGCGCGCTCAGCCGCGCCCTCCGTCGGCGAAGTGCTCGCGGATCCAGCATTCTCCCGAGATCCGGGCGCCGTTCTGCGTGACGAACGCGTAGGGCGAGCGTTCCACGACGGTGCCGCCACCGGCCCGGATGACCCAGCGGTAGCAGCGCGGATCGCGCGCGCAGGGAATGACTTCGACGCTGTGGGCGGGTATCAGATCGATGGACATGGATCATCAACGTTCCACGCCGGAAATCCGCTCCGAACGACCGGCCCGCGTGATTACTTAAGTGTGGAATCACACGCTCGCAATCGTCGGATCGGCCCGTCGGCGCCCCGCACGGGCCTAACCGCAACGCGGGTTCGACCCGGTGGCAGCGCGCCGAGGCACGCCGCCCATCTCGCGCCCTGCCATTCAGGATGTCCGCGCCCGCCGGCCCACCCATTCGTCGCCCATTACCGTTCGCACCAGAGGACACCGCATGCCGATCAAGGCGCTCAACGACCGCAAGAAGCTGTCGGGGGATTTCAACGACGCCAACGACGCGTTCATCGACGAGGTGCTGAAAGCCCTCCAGTCCGGCCAGATTCCGATGGATCTCGCCCGCGCCTACCTCGCGCATCCCGTCGCGATGATGCACACGGATGGAGCCCAGGCGGTGGCCAACTACTTCGACCGCATGCTGGCGCAGCGGCCGACCATCGACTGGACGCCCGGCGACTGAACGGCCCGGGCCAAGAAAGGGATTGCGGATGACCCTCGACGAGGTCGAAGACCTGAAGCGCGCGCGCGGCGCCCTGGCGCGGCAGCGGAACGCCATCGCCAAGCGATTGGGCGGGATCGACGTCGCCCCGATCTCCATGGCCGAGGACCTCACCCGGACCCTGCTGGCCATCGAGGCCGTGGACCGCGCCCTGGTCGATGCCGGGCAGCCCCATGTCGATATCGGCGCCGCGCACGAGGCCTAGAAACGTGAGAGGCCGGGCGGCATCGACCGCCGGGCCTCCGTCGAACCTTGCGCCCCGCGCCCGCGCGGGCATACAGGCGAGACGGTGCGAGGAGACCTGACGATGACCGACCGCCTGCCCGGCTTCAACACGTTGGCGATCCATGCGGGCGCCGCCCCCGACGCGAGCACGGGCGCGCGGGCCACGCCGATCTACCAGACCACGAGCTTCGTGTTCGACGACGTCGATCACGCGGCCTCGCTGTTCGGGCTGCAGGCCTTCGGCAACATCTACACCCGGATCACCAACCCGACGAACGCCGTGCTGGAAGAGCGCATCGCGGCGCTGGAGGGCGGTACCGCCGCGCTCGCCGTGGCCTCGGGCCACGCCGCCGAGTTCCTCACCATGCACGCGCTGATGCAGCCGGGAGACGAGTTCGTCGCCTCGAACAAGCTGTATGGCGGCTCGATCAACCAGTTCAATCACTCGTACAAGAACTTCGGCTGGTCCGTGGCCTGGGCCGACAACGACGACCCGGCCTCGTTCGAGGCGGCGATCACGCCGCGCACCAAGGCGATCTTTTGTGAGTCGATCGCCAACCCGGGCGGGGTCATCACCGACATCAAGGCGCTCTCGGACGTCGCGAAGAAGCACAACATCCCGCTGGTCGTCGACAACACCATGGCGACGCCGTACCTGATCCGCCCGTTCGAGCACGGGGCCGACATCGTCGTCCACTCGGCCACCAAGTTCCTGGGCGGCCACGGTAATTCGATCGGGGGCCTGATCGTCGACGGCGGCTCGTTCCAGTGGGCGGGGGACGCCCGCTACCCGATGATGAGCCAGCCCCGGCCGGAATATTCCGGCATGGTGCTCGCCGAGACCTTCGGCAATTTCGGCTTCGCCATCGCGTGCCGCGTGCTCGGCCTGCGCGACCTCGGCCCGGCTTTGTCGCCGTTCAACGCCTTCCTGATCCTGAACGGCATCGAGACCCTGCCGTTGCGGATGCAGCGGCATTCCGACAACGCCCTGGTGGTGGCCAAGCACCTCGTGCAGCACGAGGCCGTCTCCTGGGTCAGCTACCCGGGCCTGGAGACCGACCGCTACCACGCGCTCGCCAAGCGCTACACGCCCAACGGCGCCGGCGCGGTCTTCACCTTCGGTCTGAAGGGCGGCTACGAGGCCGGGGTGAAGCTCGTCTCGAACCTGCAACTGTTCTCGCACCTGGCCAATATCGGCGACACCCGCTCCCTGGTGATCCACCCGGCCTCGACCACGCACCGCCAGCTCACCGACGCGCAGAAGACCGCCGCCGGGGCGGGGCCGGAGGTGGTGCGGCTGTCGATCGGCCTGGAGGATCCGGCGGATCTGATCGAGGATCTGGATGGTGCACTGGGGGCTTGAGAGCGGCCAGAGACACGTCGAGGTATCATGGCGCCGGATCGTCCGCGGCATCACGGTGTGATGCGGGCAGGAGGTCGACCCCATGGCTGACACGCTGATCCAGGCCAGTATCGACTCAGCCACGGAGGAAGAGTCAGCTGCGGTCCTGGCTACGATAGGCCTGACGGTGTCCGATGCCGTCCGGCTGATGCTGGTCCGTGTCGCGCGCGACAGGGCTCTGCCCTTCGAGCCGCTCATTCCGAACCAGACGACCCTTGCCGCCATGGAGGAAGCGCGGCGGGGCGGCCTGGTTCGGTTCGACAGCGTGGCCGCATTGATGGCCGACCTCGATGCGGACGGTTGAACGCACCGTTCAATTCAAGCGGGACTACAAGCGAGAGACGAAGGGGCGTTACCGCGCAACGCTGGTTGCAGATCTGTCGCCCGTAATTGATGCTTTGATGGTCGATCAGCCGCTGGACGCCCGTCATCGCGATCACGCTTTGGTCGGCAATTGGCGCGATCATCGCGATTGCCACATCAAACCGGATCTCGTGCTGATCTATCGCTTGCCGGATGCGCAGGCGCTCCCGCTGGTTCGTCTCGGCTCACTTGCTGAACTCGGCCTTTGACGCCGTCGCGTTGCCACAACGGCGTCCTGAAGGACGGTCGCGAAGTGGTCGCTTCGTCGCAAGAACTTGCGAAAACGCGACGTTCGCGATCGTCTGTGGAGTTTGGCTTCGCATGAAAGCCGGTCTTTGAACCGGCCTTCGGCGCGCGCCTAAAAAACCTCGTCCGCCAGCGCCATCGTGGTCTCCGACCCGGCCTTGATCCGGACCAGGCGCAATGCGGTCTCCGGCAGCATCCGCTCCATGAAGAACCGGCCGGTGGTGAGCTTGGCCGCCCAGCGGGGCGCGGCGTCCTCCGCCTGCTTGGCGAGCGCCGCCTTGGCGATCCGCGCCCACATGTAGCCCAGCGCCACCAGGCCGAAGAGGTGCATGAAGTCGGTGGCGCCCGCGCCGGCATTGTCGGGCTTCGAGAAGGCGTTCTGCATCAGCCACATGACGGCGCCCTGGAGGTCGTTCAGCCCGGCCTGGAGCGGCTGGGTGAACGGGGCCATCGCGGGATCCTCGCCGTGGTCCTTCAGGAAGGTCTGGACTTCGCCCAGGAAGGTCATCATCGCCCGGCCGCCGTCCTTGGGCAGCTTGCGGCCGATCAGGTCCATGGCCTGGATGCCGTTGGCGCCCTCGTAGATCATGGCGATGCGGGCATCGCGCACGAACTGCGACATGCCCCACTCCTCGATATAGCCGTGGCCGCCGAACAGCTGCTGCGCGTCCACCGCGTTGGCGAAACCACGGTCGGTGAGCACGCCCTTCACCACGGGAGTGAGCAGGCCGAGATGGTCGTCGGCGGTCTGGCGCTCCTTGGCATCCTCGGACCGGTGCAGGATGTCGGCCTGCAGGGCCGTCCACAGCATCAGGGCGCGGGCGGCCTCGTTGAAGGCGCGGATCTGCATCAGCGTGCGGCGGACATCCGGGTGGACCAGGATCGGGTCGGCCGCCTTGTCGGGCGCCTTGGCGCCGGTCAGCGCCCGGCCCTGGAGCCGCTCCTTCGCGTAGGCCACCGCGTTCTGGTAGGCGACCTCGGACTGGCCGAGCCCCTGGACGCCGACCGCCAGCCGCGCCTCGTTCATCATCACGAACATGGCGTTGAGGCCGCGATTCTCCTGGCCGACCAGCCAGCCCGTGGCGCCGTCGTAGTTCATCACGCAGGTGCTGTTCCCGTGGATGCCCATCTTGTGCTCCAGGGAGCCGCAGGACACGCCGTTGCGGGCGCCCAGCGAGCCGTCCGGGTTCACCAGGAACTTCGGCACCACGAACAGCGAGATGCCCTTGGTCCCGGCCGGCGCGCCCTCGATCCGGGCGATGACCAGGTGGACGATGTTCTCGGCGAGGTCGTGCTCGCCGGCCGAGATGAAGATCTTGGTGCCGGTGAGGCTGTAGGAGCCGTCGCCGTTCGGCGCCGCCTTGGTCTTCAGGAGCCCGAGATCCGTGCCGCAATGCGGCTCGGTCAGGTTCATGGTGCCGGTCCAGGCGCCCTCGACCATCTTCGGGAGATACAGCGCCTTCTGCTCGTCCGTCCCGTGGACGAGGAGCGCCGCCATCGCGCCCTGGGTCAGACCCGGATACATCCCCAGCGCGAGGTTCGCCCCGGAGGCGAATTCCTGCATCGCGGTGTTGACGGTGTGAGGCAGGCCCTGGCCGCCGAATTCCTCCGGGACCGACAGGCCCATCCAGCCGCCCTTGGCGTAGGCGTCGTAGGCGGCCTTGAAGCCGGTGGGCGTGCGCACGCTGCCGTCGGGCTCGCGGCGGCAGCCTTCGAGATCGCCGGCCCGGTTCACCGGGGCGAGGACCTCCTCGGCGAGCTTGGCGCCCTCGCGCAAAACCGCCTCGACCACGTCCGGCGAGGCGTCGGCGAATCCGGCGAGATTGTCCCGGGCATGGAAGCCCAAGACATCGTTGAGCAGGAACAGGGTGTCGTCGACCGGGGCGCGGTAAATCGGCATGCTGGAGTTCCCCCTCGTTCCGGCTGAGCGCCAAATCGGCCCGCTCGTTTCCGAGCATCTAAGCGCGCCGCCGCATCCGGAGCAACGGTTCTGCCGTCGCGGGCGCGGGATCTGTCAGGGGCATGCACGCGAGCGCCGAAGATTACTGGGTCATGCTCGCCTTAACCGTGTGTTTACCAAGAAAGTTAAAGGTCCCTTCGAACGATCCGGCACCCGCGCTCCGTGGATACCGTCTCTCGGTCCCGCCCCGCGAACAGGATCAGCGCCGAACGCTGCCGACGACAGGCCTCCGATGACCCGTAACGCCATGCCGCAGCTCGACAGTTTCGACCCGGAGGTGCTCGACGCCGCCCGGGACGTCGCGGCGCGGGCGGGCGTCCCGCTCGAGACCTGGATCGCCTCCGTGGTGCCGCAGCAGCAGGGCCTCCAGGGC